>JAKLPX010000076.1 GCA_022013635.1 Candidatus Delongbacteria bacterium | reverse complement strand
GGCACAGCTATTTTCAGGAGAATAATTATCAATTGGTAAAAGTACAAGCTTGCAACGAATTATTGAAAAATTATTATCCCGAAGAAGAATTATTCCTGAAATTTTCAGAATATCAATTACTGTTCAACAATAGGACTGCAGGAAATAATGATAATTCTTTCATGTTTTTTCTTGAAAATTTAACGGTGATTTCAGCCTATAATTCCGAATTGAGTAAATATTTATTTAAGAATTGCAATTTGATAAAAAATTTATTATTTTTCGTCGGTTCTTTATAAAGAATTATAAAATTGACATAAAAAGGAGTCGTCATGAAGGAAGCTTCAGAATTCAGAGCAGGCAATATCTTTAAGGTTGGAAACGATCTTTTGCTGATCACGAAAGCCGAATATAACAAGGGCGCACGGTCTGCATCGTCAATGAAATTGAAAACAAAAAATCTTGCTACAGGATCTGTAGCCGAAACAGTATATCGCGCGACCGATAAACTTGATGATATCAGGCTTGATCGAAGAAAAATGCAGTTTTCTTATAAAAGCGGAGATGCTTTCGTTTTCATGGACGAAAAAACTTACGAGCAATTGGAATTATCCGAAGAATATCTCGGCGATAATGTATTCTACCTGAAAGAACAAAATGTGATTGATGTGCTGTTATATAATGAAAAGCCTATCAGCGTCGAACTTCCTCCGATGGTTGAACTAACAATAGAATATACCGAGCCTGCGGTTCAGGGAAATACCGGCGGTAAGGTCTTAAAAGAAGCAAAAATGGAAACCGGACTCATAACAAATGTTCCGATTTTTTGCCATGATGGAGATATTGTTAAGATTGATACAAAAACTGGTGAATATTTGGGTAGATAAGAATTAATCCACTTTTTGTCTTAACACAAAAAGTAGGCAAAAAAGTCAAGACGAACTCACAGACTCCGATCCTGTCTATTTGATTTGGAGCGATCAGGGGCAATCGAAAAAGAATGATGAGTTCGTCGGAATATAAGATAAACATCAGAGATACAGGATTTTGAGAACACAAGAAAAGAATCAGGTTTAGGGTATTGGAATAGCTTTAAAAAAGATTGAAAAGTTTAAAGCTTGAATTTTATTTTAGCTTTATTTTAATTTATTTTTATATATTTCTTTTGTTTTGTTTCTTCTGCTTCTTCTTTGTTTGTTTGGTTTTTTAGCTTTCTATTCTTTGTTTTGTTTTGTTTCTTTTATTTTGCCTTGTCTCTTCTTTCTTCTTCTTTCGTAAAATCATTTCAGAAAATAGCGGTAGCTCTGAAATGCATATTTTACGATGCCTTTTTCTTTGTTACTTTCATTTTGGGCAAGCAAAAGAAAGTAAGAAGATATTTTAAAGAAAAAAATACTTTTAATTACTAAAAACTCTATTTATATTGAATCCTTATATAAAATAGAAACAAATCAAAAAATGGAAACTTTATGTCACATTTTATAATAGGAACAGCCGGTCACATAGACCACGGAAAAACATCACTCGTCAAAGCTTTGACAGGCATGGATACCGATGTATTAAAAGAGGAAAAGGAAAGAAATATCACGATAGATATAGGTTTCGCATTCCTCGGAAACGACATAACCATAATAGATGTGCCCGGGCATGAAAGATTCATAAAGAACATGATGGCGGGAGTGTCAACAATTGATTTTACCCTTTTTGTGATAGCTGCAGATGACGGAATTATGCCTCAGACAAGGGAGCATCTCGACATATTGAACCTGCTTCAGGTGAAAGATGGTGTAATCGTCCTAACTAAAGCCGATATGGTCGAACCTGACTGGCTGGAACTGGTGCAGGAAGAAATAAAAGACTGCATGAAAGGAACATTTCTCGAAGGCAAGGAAATTTTCGTTGTTGATTCCATAAGCGGAAAAGGGATCGAGGAGTTAAAAAACCTGATCTTTGAAAAAAAAGAGAACAAACCACCCCGCATGGATAAGGGGATTTTTAAATTGCCTATCGACAGAGTCTTCACAATGAAAGGCTTCGGAACGATAATAACGGGAACTATTCTTTCAGGTAAAGTTAAGGAAGGCGACAAGCTGTCAATACAGCCGCAGAATAAGGAAGTCAGGGTAAAAGGATTGCAGTCGCACGGTGTCAACAAACCGGAACTTGTGCTTGGAGACAGGGCGGCGATCAATCTTCACGGAATCGCGGTTGAGGAGATTGAAAGAGGCAATGTATTAGTATCGTCAGGCTATCTTGAGCCGTCGTATATTTTCGTAAGCAAATTTTATCTGCTGAATTCAGCGAAAAAACTGCAAAGCAAAACCAGAGTAAGAGTCCATGCAGGTACAAATGAGGTTCTCGGCAGGATAATATTTCTTGACAGAGAAGAACTGGAGCCGGGTCAAAGCTGTTTTGCCGAATTAAGGCTCGAAGAACAGATGAACATCTCGCCCGAAGAAAGATTTGTCATAAGGTCATATTCCCCGCAAATTACAATCGGCGGAGGACAGATTTTAACCATAAACGAAAAGAAGGCAAAAAGATATAATAATGACCTGATCGAAGTCCTTACAGCACTCGAAAAAGGCGATCAGAACAGACTTGTCGAAGAAACCGTATTTTTATCACGGAACAACGCTATCTCTTTATCAGAAATATCAAAAAAAGTGGCATGGTCGGAATCAGAGACCGAAAAAGCGATAGTTAAACTTCTGGCAGACAATAAGATTATTCATATCGGCAAGGATATAAAAAAAGTATATTTTCACTCAAGCAATTATGAAGAAATAAAAGCTCAGATATTAAGAGTTGTAAATAAATTTCATGCGGAATTTTCGCATAAACAGGGAATTTCTAAAGAAGAGCTGCGCACAAAGATCTCAACGAAGCTTAATCCGGATGTGTTCGATGCTGTGATCACGGATATGTCGAAAGAGACGGTCAATTCTGCAAATAATTTAATAAACCTGAAAAATTTTACCATCAAAATAGACACAAATATGCAGGACAATCTCTCTGCTGTCTTAAAGAATTATAAGGAAAGCGGATTCAAGCCTCTCACAATAAAAGAGCTCTCGGCAGAATTAAACCTGCCTTTCAAGGACATAAAGCAGTTTACCGCAATGATGACCGCGAACGGTGATCTCGTTAAACTTGACGACGAACTGTTTATTTCCAAAGATACGCTTGAAAAAGGAAAAGAGATCATCAAATCCGCAATATCAAGATCAGGCCCGTTAAAATTAGGTCAGATATCGGAACTGCTCGACAGTACACGCAAATTTGTGGTACCGATCATGGAATATCTCGATAAGACAGGATTCACAAAGCGGAACGGGGATTTCAGGGAGCTTGGTGAATGATATGTATTATGAGATAAATTGGATAGACAGCGCATATATTAATGTAAAAGGGAAAATCGGAATAGGTCGCGCTCCCGGCTTCTTGGGGAACAGAGATCAGGATTTAATAGAAATCAAAAATCAGAATATATCAAAAATATACTGCCTTCAGGAAGAGGACGAACTTGCTTATCTCGGGAACGGCGAGACCGTCAAAGAAAGGGAAGCTTCTTTAAAAGAACTCGGGATTGAACTTGTCCATTCACCGATAGGAGATTTCCGCATTCCTACTGTCGAGCAGGCAAAAGAACTTTGCGAAATGATCTTAAATGATATCAAGTCAGGGAAAAATATACTCATCCACTGTATGGGCGGGCTCGGAAGGTTAGCCCCAGCACTCTCGTAACTGATTAGCAGGTCGAGTTTGTGAGAGGTTTTTACGCACGGAGTTGCCAAATTAACGCAAATTTGGCAAGTGAAAAGAGTTTGTGAGAGATTTCTTCATATTGAATAATATGAGGAAGTTTTACCTTGATTTGGATATTGTTATTTCGTATATATTGAAAGAAAAGCAAGAAAAGGAATTCATGTTAGGGGCTATCTATACTAAACAGGACGAAAATATTGATGAAAATAGAGTTTATACCCTCGATGATTTAGAAGAAATATTGTCTGTAGTAAAAGATTTCGATTTTATTGTTCAGGAAAAATATCGTATCGCAAAAGACCGGCCCGGAAGCGGTAATACTAAAAACATAGGTTCATGTGTTAAGCTTGAGGAGTTAAAAGAAGGAACAGGCCCTTTTGCCGAATACGGCGTAAAAGTTTTTGATGACTTTTGGATGAACTATATGACTGCGGAGATGGCAAGAGCAGGTGGTCTAGTTAAACCTCCTTATTCTAATCTTAAGGAATATCTGAATTACAGGAACATAAAAAATATATGACAATATCATTGTTGAAAACACAGCACCAAAATATGCTTTTGGAGGTACAGGTAGTGTCGGTTATATGTTCAAGAAAAACGGCAAGAAAGTATTTTATAACGATTACCTGAAATTTAATTACTTTATAGGTCTTGCATTAATTGAGAACAATAATGTTTTTATAGATAGGGACGATCTGGACTTTATAATCAAAAAGCATGAAGATGTTGTTTATCCGACTTTTATTCAGGATACATTTGAGAATATTTATTATACGAGTGAAGAAAACAGATGGCTCGATAAAGTTGTAACAAATATCGGATTAATTGAAAATAAATATAAGCAGGCGCTTGCATTTTTTGCGCTATTTCAGGCGTGTATTATTAAAAGGCCGTATAATCTGTTTCACAGAAAAAACTTGTATGTCAGAATAGCTGAAGTCGAGAGAAGTTTCGGGAATAAAAAAACATGGGATACTCCTTTCGAAGACCATTTTGTAAAGTTTTTTAATGAAGCTAATAATGCTGTCTATGATAACAAAAAAAACAATAAAGCGTTTCAAAATGATATTTTCGAGTGGAATTTTAATAAACCGGACTTAGTATATATTGATACACCTTATATTTCCAAGAAAGGAGTAGGTGTAAATTATTTTGACTTCTACCACTTTCTGGAAGGTATTGTAAGATATGATGAATGGGAAACCTTGATAGATGAAAAGTCTAAACACAAGAAGATCAAAAACGGTAAAAATGAGTGGTGCAACAAGGGAGAGATTCGAAATGCGTTTGAGATTCTCTTTTACAAGTTCAAAGATTCTATTTTAGTTATTTCTTACAGAGATGACGGAATTC
>JAKLPX010000075.1 GCA_022013635.1 Candidatus Delongbacteria bacterium | reverse complement strand
CAGAACCTCCCTGAGGGTTTTCAGCCAAAAACGAATAATGATAATCTTCAGGTTCAAGTCCTTCATATTTTGCTCCTCTTAGTGTGTCAATAAAAGTTTTTGCATTTATATCATTTGTCCAGAACGGTTCAAAACTATTTTCTTCATACAAAGCTACCAGAGAATTTACGCAGTAGAGTTTTTCAATGTTTTCATAATGTGACGGATTCTCTATTATTTTTCTTATATTTTCATTTATTGCAAAGAGTGATAAATTGATCAGAAAAATAAACAGTATAATGATTTTATTCATTGTATCTGTGCCCCTTTTTATAACAATTAACCTTTATATCCTTTCGGGTTCAAACTCTGCCATTTCCAGGCGGAGTTGACCATATCCTCCAGACCAAGTTCGGCAATATAGCCGAATTCTTTGATGCTTTTTGCGGGATCGGCAAGCACGGTCGCGACATCACCGGATCTTCTCTGCCCGATCACATAAGGAACTTTGTGTCCGCAGGCTTTTGAGAAAGCATCTATCATTTCGATAACGGAATAACCTCTGCCTGTTCCTATGTTATAGATGAATGTTCCCTGATTATTTTTTAGTTTTTCAATTGCTTTAACATGAGCTTTGGCGAGATCAACAACATGAATATAATCTCTGACGCCAGTACCGTCAGGTGTGTTCCAATCGTCGCCGAAGACGACCACTTTTTCCCTGATCCCAGCTGCGACCTGGCTTACGAACGGAAGCAGATTATTTGGATATTCAGGATCTTCGCCAATAAGCCCTGATTCATGCGCTCCTACAGGATTAAAATACCTGAGAATAACAACATTCCAACCGTGAGCTTTAGCGGAGTCCAATAATATCTGCTCCATCATAGCTTTAGTATGACCATAAGGGTTCGTTGCGCCTATACGGGCAGTTTCTTTCACCGGAACTTCTTCGGGATCACCGTAAACAGTAGCCGATGAGCTGAAAACAAAATTCTTCACACCGTATTTTTTCATGCATTTATAAAGATTCAAAGAACCGGAAATATTATTCTCGTAATACTCAAGAGGCTTTTCGACCGATTCTCCCACAGCTTTCAAAGCAGCGAAATGAATTACGGCATAAATGTCTTTTTCGGCTTCAAACACTTTTTCAAGTTCTGAATAATTTTTCAGATCTGCTTCATAGAATTTAACTTTTTTTCCGGAAATTTCTTCAACTCTTTTGACACTTTCATATACCGAATTGCAGAAATTGTCAACGAGAACGAGCTCATAATTTTCTTTTAAAAGTTCGACATTTGTGTGAGACGCAATATATCCTGCGCCGCCCGTAATTAGAATTTTCATCTTTTTATCCTCATGAATTTTTTTATATTTAAGTCTGAAAAGTAACAAAAAGTTCAATTTTAGTCAAATTTTAAAAATTAAGTTGTTAAAATAGCAGGAATTCGTTATTTTTAAGCGGTTTCATTAAAGAGGAAGAGATGGGTTTTTACGATAACGGAATAAAATTTGAGTGTAAACAGTGCGGAAACTGCTGTAATGTGCAGGGATATGTTTTTATTTTTCCTAACGATCTTGACAGACTTATTGAAAAGTCTGGATTCACTTTGGAAGAGCTGCAGAAAACTTATCTTTCGACGGTTGACGGATACACTGTGTTCAGAGATGCGGGGAGCGGAGCCTGTATATTCTGGGATCACATTGTAAAAGGATGCAAAATATATGAGGCAAGACCGACCCAGTGCAGAACTTTTCCATTCTGGAAAACTCTGCTGTATAAAAAGGCGAAGTGGGAAAAAGAGACAGAAACATGTCACGGTATAGGTTCGGGCAGACTATATTCTTTTGAAGAAATTGAAGAATTAAAAATAAATTATAAATAGAAGGAGTTCAGGATGGCAAAAGCTGAAGGTAAAAGATTTAAATTCGATGACGAAACATCAATAAGAGCTGATTTTCTTGAAACGATAGATTATAAAGGTGAGACGCAGAACATTACTTTTGAAACGGATGAATTATCAGCGGTATGTCCATTTTCAGGGCTGCCGGATTTCAGCAAACTGAAGATACAATATATTCCAGATAAAAAGATCGTGGAGCTGAAATCATTAAAATATTATCTGATATCATTCAGGAATATCGGAATATATCAGGAAGAACTGACAGACAGGATATACAAGGATCTGAAAGCTCTTCTTAAACCGCAATATATCAGGATCGAAACGAACTATAATGTAAGAGGCGGAATATTGTCAACTTGTGTAGTAGAATCCGATAAGAATTGAAACGAAAAAAACAGCCGATATCGTCCAAAACGATGCGACAGCTGTGTATTTTGTGAATTCGAGAAATATCAATAAAGCATTAAAATCATAATTTATTTTCCGCTTGATATTATTGCCCGACTTTTATATATTCACTCACTTTATTTTACGGCAAGGCTGTTAATTATAAAAGGGATGGTTTGATGAAAAATCTGAGCAAAAACACATTGACGATAGCGGTTTTGGTAATGACGGTTGTTGTTTTTTCGAAAAATTACTACATTAAGCAGATACTTATAGCCGACACGCAGAATAACGGAAAAATGGATACTACTTATCAGGAAACTTATATTTCCGATGATCTGATAGTAATGATTGACGAAATCAGTAGATCCTTTATAGATAACGAATCATTCGCATTTTACAATATGTCTGATAGTTCCTTTTTCAAGAAAACTTTCAAGGAATTGGAAGGTGTGATGACTTCTTCTGATTCTCAATTGAAAGATTTCAAAATAAATAAAACTGACGAAAAGACAAAAATAGGTCCGTGGAAATCTGAAAAATATACCGCAACCGCAAATGTAATGGGTATGGATTTGAACCTTGATATGTATATTGCGAAAGATACGGGATTTCCGGTGGATTTAATGGTCAGACAACAGGATAAAATGTATCTGAACTCAAATAACATAAAGAACATGACAGATAAAATAAAAGCTACCGGAGGAATTGTAGTAAGGGAAATCGCAAAGATCGGAGGGACTACGGTTTCAGAAAAACAAATAATAACAATAATGGAATTAGATAAGATCGAAAAAAAATACACCGACAAACCGAAAGGTTTTAAAGAAATGAAGCAGTAGAGGAATAAGGATGTTTAAAGAAGTTGATTCAAAAGTAAATTTTCCCGAAATAGAAGAAGGCGTTTTAAGATTTTGGCGGGAAAAAGATATATTTAAGAAATCTTTAGAGCAAAGAAAGGGAAATAAAGAATATGTATTTTACGACGGACCTCCATTCGCAACCGGAGTGCCCCACTACGGACATCTCGTTGGCGGAACTTTAAAAGATGTGATCCCGAGATACTGGACTATGAAGGGAAAATTCGTTTCAAGAAGGTTCGGATGGGACTGTCACGGACTTCCGGTTGAATATGAAGTTGAAAAAGAATTAAAATTCGAATCTAAAAAAGATATTGAAAATTTTGGTATAGATAAATTCAACGAATCATGCAGAAGCATAGTTTTAAAATATGTTGACGAATGGGAAAAGATAGTCGAACGGTCCGGCAGGTGGGTTGATTTTGAAAACGATTACAAGACCATGGATATAGATTACATGGAGTCCGTCTGGTGGGTTTTCAAAAGAATCTGGGATAGAGATCTTATAAAAAAAGGTTACAGGGTAAATCCGTTCTGTACAAGATGTTCTACGCCGTTGTCAAAGCATGAAGCAAGCATGGAATACAGAGATGTTCAGGATCCATCCGTAACAGTTATATTTAAAGTGAAAGGAGAAGATAATCTCTTTTTAACAGCCTGGACAACCACTCCGTGGACATTACCTTCAAATGCCGCATTGGCTGTCAATAATAAAATAGACTACGCTTTTGTTAAAGACGCGGCGCACGATAGGATACTGATTATTGGTTTGGACAGAATCTCTCACTTTTTTAAAGAAGGCGAGTACGAGATCATGAAGACCGTCAAAGGCGCTGAGCTTGTAGGTTTAAAATACGAACCTCTTTTCGACTATTATAAGGATAAAGACGAATATATACATACCGTTATCGAGGCTGTTTATGTGTCAACGGAAGACGGAACTGGAATAGTTCATCAGGCGCCTGCTTTCGGACAGGAAGATTTCGAAGCCGGCAAACTCTTCAACATACCCGTATTGAATCCGGTTGACGATATGGGAAAATTTACCGGTGAGGTATGGGATTACGAAGGTCAGAATATAAAATCAGCAGATAAACATATAATAAAAGATCTAAAATCAGCCGGTAAACTGATAAAACACGATACCGTTCAGCACAGCTATCCGCATTGCTGGCGTTGCGATACCCCGCTGATCCAAAAAGCCACAGACAGCTGGGTAATGGAAATCGAACCTATTAAGAATGACATGATTGAAAATAATAAACAAATAAACTGGATACCCGACAATATAAAATTCGGCAGATTCGGAAACCTGCTGGAACAGATGCCCGAATGGCATATATCAAGGAACAGATATTGGGGCGCTCCGCTTCCAATATGGGTTTGCGATGACTGCTGTAAAACCGAATGTATCGGTTCCGTACAAGAATTAAAGGAAAGAACCGGAATATCCGAAATAAACGATATTCATAAGCATTTCGTTGATAAAATGACAATGAAATGCGCCTGCGGCGGTACTATGGAAAGAACTTCCGAAGTGCTTGACTGCTGGTTTGAATCAGGATCCATGCCTTACGCGCAGAACCATTATCCGTTCGAGAACAAACAAAGGTTTGAAGATAACTTTCCGTGCGATTTTATAGCAGAGGGAATAGACCAGACCAGAGGCTGGTTCAATAAGCTTCTCGTTATTTCGACGGCACTGTTCAATAAGCCGGCGTACCTGAATGTGATCGTAAATGGAACAGTTCTTGCCGAAGATGGTACTAAGATGAGCAAATCGAAGAAAAATTATCCGCCTGTAACGGAAATTTTGGACAAATACGGCGCTGATGCTATGCGTATGTACTTAATAAATTCGCCGGCTGTCAGAGCAGAAAATCTCAGATTCTCGGAAGCCGGAATAACCGAAGTTATAAAAAAAGTAATGTTGCCCTTATGGAACAGTTACAGCTTCCTTGTAACTTACGCAAATATAGATAACTGGAGTCCTCAGTCTGAATATTTCAAGCCTGAAGATATTACAAATAATCTTGACAAATGGATAATGTCGTATCTACAGAGTCTCACTAAAGAGGTGAACGAACAGATGTCTGCGTATAAGCTGTACAATGTACTTCCGGCGATGGTTAATTTTATAGATAATCTTACGAACTGGTATATAAGAAGATCGAGGAGAAGATTCTGGAAAAGCGAGAACGATCATGATAAAAATCATGCTTATGAGACTCTATATGAAGTGCTTTCGGTTTTGACCAAACTTATAGCTCCTGTCATGCCGTTCATAGCAGAAGAATTATATCAGAATCTGGAGCTTATGGTTTTTCCTAATGCGGCACAATCAGTCCATTTGAGAGATTTTCCTGAAGTTGATGAAAGATTTATAGATATTGAGCTTGAGGAAAAAATGTCTTTTGTCGAAACTGCAGTGAAATTGGGAAGAATATTAAGAAATGAAAAAAATATTAAGATAAGACAACCTTTGTTGAATTTTACTGTCGTAGCTAATAAAGAGATTACACAGAATGCGGTAAAAGAATACAGCGAACTCATAAAAGAAGAGCTGAATGTCAAATTTGTAACTGTAATAGGGAACGAAGAAGAACTCGCAAAAATTACGGCAAAACCGAATTTCAGAATATTAGGGAAAAAATACGGTCAGAAAGTAAAAGCAATTTCTACGGTTATTTCTGAGTTGCCTTTAAAAGACATAAGGAAACTTGAAGCAGGCGATCAAATCACTATAGAAGGCGAACATATAACCTTAGAGGATATTTTTATTCATCATGAATCCAAACCGGGAATATTTTCCGCATCTGAAAAAGATATTACGGTATCATTAGATACGACTGTAACACCGGAATTACTTTCTGAATGTCACGCAAGAGAACTTATCAACCGTATCCAGAACCTAAGAAAGGATAACGGTTACGATATTTCCGATAGAATTAAAGTTACCTACT
>JAKLPX010000074.1 GCA_022013635.1 Candidatus Delongbacteria bacterium | reverse complement strand
TCCACAGGCGATAAAATTGATAAAAAAAATATTTCAGGATTTATCAATGGAGCTATAAATAAAAACGCTGTCGCGCCTATTAATTATTCCAAAATAAAAGTAAATTTATATTCGTTTTCGGAAGACTCAATCAATTACACAAAAGAAGAACCGGAATACAGCGTCGGGCTTTCTTCCGATTTTAAATTTGAACTGAAAAATTTAAGTTCAGGAATTTATAAGATGATAGCTTTTAACGATATAAACAATGACTCAAAACCGCAGTTTGAGTCCGAAATGATCGGATTTACTTCCGAGCAGGTTGATTTAACGGACAAAGACAGTCTGAACTGCGAACTGACATTGGGATACAATGATACCGAACCGCCTTTTATAAAAAATACTTCAATAGTCGAAAATAATATAATAAAGATCGAATTTTCCGAAGAATTATATAAACAAGACAGGCTCATTGACAGTTTGCAGCTTAACAATATTCCGGCCAAATTTACAGAATATGTTTCTTCCGATGACAAAAAAAATGTTTATGCGAAAACGGAAATATTTAAAATCGGAGATGTCGTTAAGATTAAACTGAAAGATATAAAGGATCAATTCGGAAATATGATAAAGCCGAATTTCAGAACAAAAACTCACTCAGTAACCGATACGATACCCGTGCCTTTTTTCAAAATTACCGGCAAACTGCCGAATACAATCGCATCGGATCAGAAACTTGCAGTCTCTACCAGTTATTTTGAAAACGACTCGCTCTCGATACGATTGCTGGATCAGAAAGACAGCCTGATCACAATTTTATATAAAGTAATAATTTTAGATCCTTACAAATATACCGTTGATTTACGGGAAAACGAAATTGTTCCTAACGATTACGAACTTCAGATAGTATTAGGAGATTCGATAATCCAAAAGAGCAAAATCATAATCAAAGAAGAGACCGGTTACGGTCAAATATCAGGTAAAATTATCAATGCCGGCAGTAATGATTTTGTAATAATCTGCAGAAGCGTTACAGAAGGTGAATCGAAAGCTGAATTATTTAAAGACGCCGGTTATAAGATTGATTTGAAACCCGGAAAGTATTTATTTGCGTTGATCGCAGATAACGATACAGACGGAATATTCAGCATGAATATTTTTAAGAACTCAATCGAAAAGGCAGTATTTTTAAAAGATACGATCTTGGTCAGAAAGAATTGGGAGACGACGGATATTGATTTTAAATTTAAACAATAATTAAAACGGGAGTTGAAATGTACGCATTAATAATGGCCGGAGGAGCAGGAGCAAGATTTTGGCCTAAAAGCAGATTAAAAACACCTAAGCATCTGTTGTCCATAATTAACGAAAAAACCATGCTGGAGAATACAGTTTTAAGACTTGATCAAATAATTGGCAGATCGGATTGCTATATAATTACAAATAAAGAACAAAAGGAAAATGTTCTCGCGAATGTGAAGGACTTTAAAGAAGAAAATATCATAGCCGAACCTTTCGGAAGAAATACTGCTGCTGCCATAGGTTACGGAGCCGTTAAACTTTCACTGAAAAATCCCGATGCAATAATGGTTGTCCTTCCAGCGGATCATTTCATAAAAAATGTAGCTTCGTTCAATACGGTCATAAACAATGCCGTGGAGTACTGTAAAAATGATCCTAAGGCTTTAATCACGATAGGGATTGAACCGACTCATCCCGAAACCGGCTATGGATACATCCAGGTCGGAAGCGAAATTCAAAAAGGAGTTTACAGAGTAAAATCATTTGCGGAAAAGCCGAATTTCGACACAGCTGTCAGATTTCTCGAAAGCGGAGAATTTTATTGGAACAGCGGTATGTTTATATGGAAAGCCGAAACTATATTAAACAACATTAAAATATACCTGCCTGACCTATACGAAAATCTGATGGATATAAGAAAAGCTCTGATAAACAACGATTCCGATGCTGTGATAGAAAGAATCTACGGCGAGATAAAGTCAATTTCGATTGATTACGGAGTAATGGAGAGCGCCGAAAATGTAAAAGTGATTTTGGGTAATTTCGGATGGTCGGATGTCGGAAGCTGGTTAGAGATTTACAGACTGAAAAAGAAAGACGATAAAAGAAATGCTGCTGATCGCGATAAATTTGTTGCGATAGATACGGAAGGCTGCTTAGTATCTTGCGACGACAAAGAGAAACTGATTGCCTGTATCGGATTAAGAGATCTTATAGTTATAGATACAAAGGACAGTCTTCTTATAGCGCCGTTATCCAGATCTCAGGATGTAAAAGAATTGGTTGAAAAAATAAAATCCAACAAACTGTACAGTGTACTCTAAAAATTAAACACGGAGTTGAATTATGGAAGAACAAAGTAAGATAGAATTTTTAAGATCCATTTCTTTGTGCGAAGCGATGAACGAAACGGAAATTAAAAGTATTGCCGAGCATTGTCAATTAAAGAAATTCGCAAAAAAGAATATAATTTTTATGGAACAGGATCCGGGAAATATGTTCTACATAATCTACGGCGGAAAAATTAAAATAACGAAGCTGAATAACGACGGAAATGAAGTAATCCTTTCAATTCTGAGCACGGGAGATTTTTTCGGCGAGATGTCTTTATTAGACCATAATAAAAGAAACGCCAACGCAATAGCTTTGGATGATATCGAACTGCTTACGATTGTCAGGAATGAATTTCTCGAAGTTCTTCATAAAAACACTGCTTTTACATTTAATCTTTTAAAAACATTCGCAATAAGATTGAGAACTACCGATATCAGGGTAAAAAGCTTCTTTTTGGACGACGCTCAGCAAAAGGTACTTATGATGCTTTATGATATGAGCGAAAAAATGGGAATTACGAAAGGTAAAGGAATGTTTTTGGAGGAAATGCCGAACCAAACGGATCTTGCAAACTTAACAGGCATATCGAGAGAAACACTTTCAAGAATAATAAAAAAATTTGAAATGAACGAAATCATAAAAAGAAATGGAAAAGACATTATTATTCCAGATTATAGAGACTTCGTGGAAAGATTTATCAATGAAGAATAAATCAGCCGATCTGCATATTCATTCGAGATATTCCGACGGAACATACCGCGCATCGGAAATATTCAGGATTGCAAAGAAGAACGGATTTAAAGCTATCAGCATAACCGACCACGATTGTATTGATGTTTATAAAGAAGCTGTCGAATTATCAAAAAATTACGGGATAGAGTTCATACAGGGCGTTGAATTATCAAGCGAGTATGATAACTATGATATACACATTTTAGGGTATTTCATAGATGTCAAGAACGACATTTTGGTCAAAAGCCTTGACGAATTCAGTAGAGCGAGGATAGAAAGAGCAAAAAAAATTGTAGAACTTTTAAATACGGACGGAATTGATATCAGCTTTGAAGATGTTATGAAAATCTCCCCGAACGGAACTGTCGCAAGACCGCATATAGCTCAATTGCTTTTGGACAAAGGTTATGCGTACAGCTTTCAGGAGGCATTTGCAAAATTTCTGAATACGAATTCTAAGTATTATATAAAAAAATTCAAGATCAGTCCCGAACAGGCAATAGACCTTATTCACAGGAGCGGAGGATTAGCGTTCCTGGCTCACCCTGTTTATCTGAAAGACGATCCGGATATGATAAATGTTCTCATTGAGAGCGGGCTGGACGGAATCGAAACGGTTCATTCTTCATACAGCGAAGATTTTTTAAAATTAATTGATAAAATAGCAGACGACTATAAGCTTTTAAAATCTGGCGGCAGCGATTGTCACGGCAAGATGAAAACAGGAAAAAGACTGCTTGGACAATATTCCGTGCCGTATTCTTATATTGAATCCATGAAAGATAAATTAAATGAGGAAAAACGATGAAAATATGCATTCTCGGCGCCGGTGCATGGGGACTGGCGATAGCAGATTTACTCTTTTCAAATAATTATTCTGTGACTGTCTGGGAATTTGATAAAAGTATCTGCGAATCTTTGGACAAAGACCGAAATATATACTCTAAACTTCCGGATTATCAAATTCCTGAAGGAATAGAATTTACGAATGATATACTTTCTTCGGTAAATAAATCGGAAATAATCATTAATGCGGTGCCGACTCAATTTATAAGAAGCTATTTTAATCTAATAAAACAAATTGATTTTACAAAAAAAATCATGGTAAATGTATCGAAAGGCATCGAAGTCTCTACCAGTAAAGATATCAGGGAAATGTTCATTTCCGAATTTGATACAATTACCGACGATAACTTTGTAGTTTTGGCAGGGCCGTCATTTGCTATTGAAGTGGCTTCGTATAAAACTCCGACAGCAGTTGTGGCCGCCAGTAAAAATATCGAAACCGCAAACATTGTCAGAGATATTTTTTCAAATAATTATTTCAGAGTTTATTCGAGCGATGATGTAATAGGCGTAGAAATCGGCGGAAGTATCAAGAATATCCTGGCCATTTCAGCAGGCGTTGTTGACGGACTCGG
>JAKLPX010000073.1 GCA_022013635.1 Candidatus Delongbacteria bacterium | reverse complement strand
CAATAAAAGTATAACAAAAAGTCAATAAAAAATCAATAAAGTATGTAAAACAGCTACGAAAATAGATGTTATAAACGCAATAGAAATGCAATGAAAACGCAATAGAATATAGTTTTATTGTTACTTTTTAATTCTTGATTTAACGGCCCCGTTGCCTTATAATTCAAAGGTATTATATTTAAGAGATTAAGCGAACGAAATTATGATTGAAAAGATCAGAAATATTCTCAAAGCGGGCGAGTGCATAAATGTTGAGTTCAAGGAATGTAAGCGGGAGCTTCCGAAAAATGTTTATGAGACTGTGTGCGCTTTTCTTAACAGGATAGGCGGAGAGCTGCTTCTTGGTGTTAAGGATAATGGTACTGTTGTGGGTATTGATCCTGAATATATTGGGAAGATCAGAAATGATTTTGTTACTTCTCTGAATAATATAAATAAGTTCAGTCCGACGGTTTATCTTACGATCGATGAAGTGGAAATTGACGGAAAGAAAATTCTTTATATTTATATTCCGGAAAGCTCTCAGGTTCACAGGTGCAGCGGTAAAATTTATGATAGAAATGAAGATGGTGATTTTAATATTACCGATAATACGACTCTTGTAGCTAATCTTTATCTTAGAAAACAGACGGGTTTTACCGAGAATACGGTTTATCCTTTTGTTACGATGGCGGAATTCAGGCAGGATCTTATCAGCTATGCAAGAAAGATCGCGACGGTCGCAAGGCAGGATCATCCATGGGCGGATATGTCGGACGAGGAACTGATAAAGAGTGCAGGGCTGTTTAAAAAAGACTGGCAGACGGGAAAAGAAGGGTTTACTCTTGCGGCTATTCTGCTTCTCGCTAAGGATGATGTTATTCTCTCCGCAGTGCCTCATCACAGGACTGACGCAGTTCTAAGGAAGATCGACACCGACAGGTACGATGACAGGGATCTTGTGAGAACAAACCTGATAGAAAGCTATAAAAGGCTGGTTGCTTTTGCAGAAAAACATCTGCCCGACCCGTTCTATCTTGAAGGCGATCAGCGTATAAGCATAAGGTCAATGGTGATGAGGGAGGTTATTGCAAACTCGCTTATACACAGGGAATATATGAATCACTTTCCCGCAAAATTCATAATCGAAAGAGACAGACTTTATATAGAAAATTCCAACAAGCCGCACGATTACGGTGTCATCAGTATTCAGGATTCGAGGCCTTTTCCCAAAAATCCTGCTATTTCAGCTTTCTTTAGGGAGATAAAATTCTGTGAGGAGCTCGGTTCAGGATTCAGGAAGGTTGCCCGCTACGGAAAAGCATTCTTTGGGCTAGATCCTGTTATAGAAGAAAAGGATATTTTCAAATTCGAGGCTAAATATGGAAGAGATCTGTATAGTCTCATGAATGTTGATGAAGGGTTGGTAGAAAAAGAAAAGGGGTTGGTAGAAAATTCGAAATCGCAAGATTCAATTGAGCCTGTTGAAGGGTTGGTAGAAAATTCAAATAATGGGTTGGTAGAAAAAATAAACGGGTTGACAGATAATCAAAAGATGATATTAAGGATATTAAAAGAAACACCCAAAACAACTAAATATGAGCTAGCAAAAATACTTGAAATAAGTACTACTGCGGTTGACAAGAATATAGATTCTTTAAGAAAGAAGGGTTTATTAAAAAGAGTCGGTCCGGATAAAGGCGGCTATTGGAAAGTAAAATCATGAACGAAGCGGAAACGAGAGCGGAAATAATTGATCCGAAGCTGAGAGAAAGCGGATGGGGTGTTGTCGAAGGATCAAAAGTGTCACGCGAGTATCAGATAGCTCTCGGAAAGCTAAAATCGGGCTCAGTGCGTTCAAATCCGGTGATCGCTGATTATATTCTTGTTTATAAGGGCAGAAAACTTGCCGTTATCGAAGCTAAGAGCTTTGACAGGTCTTATGGTGATGGTGTTGGCCAGGCTAAGGATTATGCGGAAAAGCTTCATTTGGATTACGCTTATTCTACGAATGGGAAAGAAATATATCAGATATGTATGGCGACAGGCGCGGAAGGAATTGTTGAAAAATTTCCTTCTCCCGATGAATTGTGGAATATGGTTCATGATAAGGTTAAACCTGAAGTTTGTGATGCAGAGCTTTGGAAATCGAGATTTGATGCGGTGCCTCAGGGCGGTAATGCCGAGTTAAGGTTCTATCAGGATATCGCCATAAATAAAGTTCTTGATGCAGTCGCGAACGGAAAAGACAGGATGCTTCTTACTCTCGCAACGGGAACAGGGAAGACGATGATAGCGTTCCAGGTCGCATGGAAACTGTTTTATGCGCGGTGGAATATTAAAAGAGACGGTGAAAGAAGGCCGAGGATTTTATTTCTTGCGGACAGAAATATTCTAGCGAATCAGGCTTTTTTGACGTTCAATCCATTCCCGGAAGATGCGCTTATCAGGATCAGTCCGAGTGAGATAAGAAGAAAAGGTTCTGTCCCGAAGAACGGCAGTTTATTTTTCACGATATTCCAGACTTTTATGTCAGGTGCGGATAATATTCCTTATTTCGGCGAGTATCCGAAGGATTATTTCGATATGGTCATTATTGATGAATGCCACAGGGGCGGAGCCAACGATGAAAGCAACTGGCGCGATATAATGGATCATTTTTCATCAGCGGTGCAGCTTGGTCTGACGGCTACACCGAAAAGACAGGAAAATACAGATACCTACAGATATTTCGGGGAGCCTTTATATGTTTATTCGCTCAAGGAAGGTATAAACGACGGTTATCTGACTCCGTTCAAGGTGAGAAGGATACAGACAACGCTTGACGAATATATTTACACTTCCGATGACTACATTATCGAGGGAGAGGTTGAGGAAGGTAAAGTTTACATAGAGACCGATTTCAACAGGATAATCGAGATAAAAGAGCGCGAGGCAAAAAGGGTTGACATTCTTCTGTCAGAGATAGATCAGAAAGAGAAGACCATAGTTTTCTGCGCAAATCAGGATCACGCCGCTGCGATCAGGGAGCTTATCAATCAGAAAAAGAAGAGCAGTGAACCAAATTACTGCGTAAGAGTGACCGCAAATGACGGCAAACTCGGCGATCAGTATCTTGAAGATTTTAAAGATAACGATAAAACGATTCCAACAATATTAACGACATCGCAGAAGCTTTCGACGGGAGTTGATGCGAGAAACATAAGAAATATCGTGCTTTTCAGGCCGGTGAACACGATGATAGAATTCAAACAGATAATCGGAAGAGGAACAAGGCTGTTTGACGGGAAAGAATTTTTCACGATATACGATTTTACGGGTGCGAGCCAGCATTTTTCCGATCCCGAATGGGACGGCGAACCGCTTGAACCTGTAATCATTGATAAACCTACAAAGACAGTTGACCCACCGAGGATTCCCCCTTATGGAGAGGATCCCGACGACGGTCAAGGCGAAAGGATTAAACTCAAGATCAAGCTCCGCGACGGTAAAGAAAGAGAAATACAGTATATGTCTCAGACTTCGTTCTGGGATGCGGAGGGAAAACCTATATCTGCTCAGATGTTCCTTGAAAAATTGTACGGGAAACTGCCTGAATTCTTCAAAGACGAGGCTGAATTAAGAAGAATATGGTCAGAACCGAAAACGAGACAGCTGTTTTTAAAAAGACTGGAGGGCGCAGGTTACGGAATGAGTGAATTGAAGATGCTTCAAAAGCTAATATCAGCCGAGAACAGTGACTTGTTCGATGTACTTGAATATATTTCATTTTCGGTAAAACCGATCTCAAGAGAGGAAAGGGTTGCAAAAGCCCAGTTGTTCATTTTCAGCGGACTTGATAATAATCAGAAAGAATTTCTTGAATTCGTACTGTCAAAATATATCGAAACAGGGATCGAAGAACTGTTTGAAGATAAAATTCCCGACCTTCTCAAGATCAAATATTTTGCCATTACCGATGCTACCGAACTTCTCGGCGGAGTTGACAGGATAAGAGCGACATTCATCAAATTCCAGAAGCATCTGTATGGCATCCTCTTCTCTGGTTTG
>JAKLPX010000072.1 GCA_022013635.1 Candidatus Delongbacteria bacterium | reverse complement strand
CCATCTGCCTGTTTTTCCCAAATAAAAAAATAGCCATATCATCACGCCTAAAAAAAATATCAGGAATATTATTACGAATGTATCCATGAATGAAATTTATACAATAAAAAACGAATTTGCAAATGAACCTATCTTTTAGTATATTTAAAGTGATGGTGAATAAAGGCGGAATATAGCTATGGAAATGGTTATTAATGTAACGACCCATGAAGAGCGGAGAAAATCAGACAGGGAATATTGGAAAAGTCTGACTCCCGAGCAAAGATTGGATATTGTAGAGCAATTAAGAATTGAATCAGGGAAATTTTTATATGAATATCCAGCCAGACTTCAAAGAGTTATTACGGTTACTGGAAAAGCATGATATTCGACAAACTTGACAATCTCATCAGTTACACAAATCTTCACCCCTGCTTTGAAAAAGCTTTTGAATTTATAATGACCGCTGACCTTGATGCTTTACCGTCAGGCAGACATTTGATTGATGGAGAAGATATCTATGTTTCCATTGCCAATTATTTTACTAAGGAAGAAGGATATCTTGAAGGTCATAAGGAACATATTGACATTCAACTTATTACAAAGGGTGAAGAAAAGATCGGGTTTGCCGATTTATCCGGCCAAGCTTTGAAAGATGCTTACGATGAAACAAAAGACATCGCTTTTTATTACGGTGACTGCGAATATATCACGCTGAAATCCGGAATGTTCGCGATATTTTTCCCCGAAGACCTGCATAAGCCGGGCATTATGGCTGAAAAGCTTGTTAAAGTTAAGAAGATCGTTATTAAGATCAGAGTGTAGAAGATTAAATAAAAATATTCAATACCTTCTTGACTTTCACCGGAAAGTACAGTATATTTGTACTAACTGGAGAAAGTGAGGATTTATGTATTACGACACTTTATACCTGATGGACAGCCTTTCCGGATACGCCTCGCCTAAGATGAAACTGACATCTCTGGTTAAATCAGGAGAATATACGAGGATCAGGCGGGGTCTTTATATCAAGGGCGACGATTATAATCTCAAAACTCTGGCAAATGTGATCTACGGACCGTCATATATTTCTTTCGAATATGCTCTATCTTATTACGGAATGATCCCGGAAAGAGTCGAAACCGTTACTTCAGCGGTGTATAATAAAAACAAGGATAAAGTGTTCGATACTCCCGCGGGAAGGTTTACTTACCGTTATATAAACGCGAGATTATATTTCTACGGCATAGACAGGCAGGAAGAAAACGGAGAACCGTATCTGATCGCTTCTAAGGAAAAAGCCCTTTGCGATGTTCTGTACAAAATCAAAAATACCGGAGATAAGATAAATATTGAACGCCTGCTTTTTGAAGATCTCAGGATTGACGAGGGTGAATTTTTGAGGCTTTGCATTACTGATCTTAAATTCATTGTGCCCCTCTACGGAAGAATACTCCATGATAAAATGCTCGAATATCTGAAAACAAGGAGAAAATGATGCATAGCGCCGTGATGGAAATGCTGAAAAAATATAACTGCGTTAATACGGATGATTATAAAAACGGCCTGAAGGAGATCATTCAGGAAATAGCCCTGCTCGGCCTATACAGGTCGGATTTTTTCAATACAGCCGCGTTTTACGGAGGTTCCGCCTTAAGGATATTTTACGGTCTCAACAGATTTTCAGAAGACCTCGATTTCTCCCTTCTTGAACCTGACGGTAATTTTGATATCGGTTCATTCTGTGAAGCTATAAAAGATGAGCTCGGAGCTTACGGATTTTCAATGAATGTGGAAAAGAAAATTAAAAGCTTTGACTCAAACATCGAATCAGCCTTCATTAAAGGGAACACCAAGATCCAGATAATGGATATTTCATCGGAAATACCCGGCATTGCAAAACTCCACAAAAACGAAAAGATAAGGATAAAACTTGAAATTGACACTAACCCGCCGGCAGAAGCAGGTTATGAAGTTAAATATCAGCTTATTCCCGTTCCTTACTCGGTTAAACTGTTCGACAAACCATCGCTTTTTTCCGGAAAACTCCATGCGATCCTTTGCAGGAACTGGGACGGCGGAAGGTCAAAAGGAAGAGACCTTTATGATTATCTGTGGTATCTTTCACAAAATACAGAACCGAATTTAAAGCATCTCTCCGAAAGAATGAAACAAACCGGACATCTAAAAAATGGGGAAAGCATTACCACCGGCGAATTGAAAGTTATACTGGCGGATAAATTTGAGACTATAGATTTTAAGGCCATGAAGGCAGATGTCGAACCGTTCATAAAAGATAAAAGAGAGCTTGCCCTATGGTCGAAAGAGTTTTTTATTTCCGTAACCAAAGATAATTTATAGGATAAGCAAATGACTTCAAAGAAACTTTAGACTTGATAATTTAAGAATACAATTTAACAAGAAAAGGGGAGCTATATTAAAATGATTATCAGTATTGATGAAACAAGAGTCATTGAAGCAGCTCAATATGCAAACCGACTCAACCAGATAAAAGAACATAACTGTAAAGCTTGTGCAGCGGGGTATGATAATATGCTTTATAGTTTTCAAAAAATGTTAAAACATCCGGATGATGAGGTGCTAATTTGCACTGAAAAAAATGATATTTTGGGGGTTTTAGCTTTATGTGTAGAATCAAAGGATAAATATTTAGAAGCAGTAGGTGGTGTGTTTGCTGAGGAAAATTATCAGGATATAGCTATGCAATTTTTTGAGTATTTGAAGGATAATTATGCCGGATTCCATTTTGATGCGGCATACCCTAAAGAAAATATAGAAGCAATTTGTTTTATGCAGAGTATTGGCGCTGATTGTATCGGTGTAGAGTTGGAAATGAATCTTAAAAAATGTGATATTAAATCTTCAAAAGGTAGCAAGCAAGTCATTCCACTCAATGATAGGCATTATGAATCATTTAGCAGATTTCATGACGAGAATAATCCTGATGTTTACTGGACTGGTGAACATATATTATCATCTCTGGATAAATTTGATGTTTTCATTGCTTTAGATAAAGATGAAATGGTTGGTTCAATAGTTACATCAACATTTGGGAACAAAAGGAGGGAAATATATTTTATGGAAACTGATAAAGGCTATCGTAGACAAGGATATGCTAAGAGTTTGTTAGAAAAATCCATAGATAGAGCTTTCTCATCTGGAGCAAATGAACTCATGGTAATAGTTGGCGTAGAAAACATTCCGGAAATCAATATGTACGAGTCTTTCGGGTTCCAAATAGTTGATACTTGCAATACATATTCCATTGAGTCGTTGTAGGTTATAACTGTTTTAATGTGTAATGTATCCTGCATTCCCGAAAAATTATACCTAATTAACACATAACTCCTTTATATTATTGCATTTAGTGATTTTAGTACTTGACTTTTACCTAAAACATAGGTATATTATACCTATGTTAATAAATGGAGGT
>JAKLPX010000071.1 GCA_022013635.1 Candidatus Delongbacteria bacterium | reverse complement strand
AAATACCGTTGGTAGGTACTAATGTTATGAAAAGCGGTTTTTCGATACCCTCAAGTGCCGTACAGGGTGTTTTGCTTCACTCTTTAAACAATCGTTCAGAAGATTTAGCATCAGCATGTTTTAATAACAAAGATTTCAGAACTTGGCCTCTACTACCAGTAACCGAGAGCAGGTATGTTCCATGCCGATTGTCATCGACACATAAAATAAGTAAACTACCTTTAACTGAATTAAACGGGAAGCATAAATTAATCGATCTTTTTATTTCTGAATATGATTGGCGTAGTGTTTCTAAAGGGTCGCCATTGAAAGGTTGCGACGGTGTTTTATTTTCCTCGAATGATAATGATGAAATTCACTTGTGGAGATCAAGCGATATGCCGAGGTTGATTTCAGCTCACAGTGTACATGAGAGCAATGAGAGGGAAAAAAACTTTTTCACTGTTGAATCTATGGCAGTAAAGAAATATTCAGGATTTTGTTCAATGCCTGAATCTGCAGCTATAACGCTCGTTGAGAGTCTTAAGGAAAATCCTTATGTTGCTTTCGGAAAAAGCAGAAGTATTCGTGGTGGTGGTAAAATTTCAGCGAAAATACTTAAGCTTGAAGAAATTATTATACCCCAGAAACACAATTATAAGAACAGACTTTTTATTCTACAATCCCCAGTTTCTGCATCAGGTAGAGATTTTGATAATAGAAGTGCCGAAGAAATTTTAACTGAGATTGTTTTAGAATCGGGATGGGGAGAAGTAGAAAAAAGCAGCGCTTCAATTACGGTACTCTTTGGTTGGAACAGACATAAACACGGACGCAGGATAAGTGACACGAACAGGCTCCAAAGCATGCCGGTAATTGTGCCTGGATCGGTTTTTCTCCTTAAAAAAGCAGTTACAGATGCTGATCTCGAAAAGTTGCTAATAAAGGGACTTTCAGATGGTAAAGAACAAGGGTTAGGAGCTGTACTTCCTCATCCTGGTGAAGCTGTAGATAGATTCCTATCAGAGAATGATATTATTGAACTCAGTTCAAACAAGAATTACGCTGAAAGGGCATTCAGTATCTATACCAAATCAGAGAAATTACTTTCTAGAAGTCAGATAGCATCTCTTATGACCCAGCGGATGATCGGATACAAAGAAGCACTGGATTATCTGGATAAGCAAAAATATGACCGACCAAAAAAGATCTGGGACCGCTGGAATCCGGTATTTGAGGACTTAAAAAATGAACTGTTAAAAGAAGATGCCGTCGAAATGTTACAAGTATGGCATGATCTTTCTGCCGAAAGAAAATAGGAGCCAGAAATGAAAACAATAAATATCAACACCTCAGCATTAACTGTAATTATTCCAGTAAGGTTTCCCGAAGGTCTTCATCCTGGAGGTGGTAAAGACTTCAAGAATCATCTCGTAATTGACAGAAACGGACATGGATATCCTGTTCTCAGAGGAACTTCTATTATAGGTGTATTAAGAAACGCTTATTTTGATCTTGGATACAATCCTGATAAATGGTTCGGATCCGCAAATACCGCAAATGATTTACAGAATGAAAGCAGAATTATTTCTGACGATTGTGCTTTTTCATTTAACAATTCATCTGTTAGTTCAGAGAGTGTCCATAATATTATAAGCAGACACACTCATTCTTCAAACGAGCAGGGTTTATTCAGTATTGAAAGAATTCTTCCCAACAGCGAAACAATAATAAATTTATTTGTAAGATGTCCCGAAGATGAAAAAGATGACTGCTTTGAATTTATAGCACTTTTACTTACCATATTAAAAACAGATGTGTGTTTTGGAGGGTCTTCATCAAGAGGTATAGGCAGAGTTATTATTGTAGATAATGATGTTAAATACCAACAATATAATTTAAAAGATTCCTCTGACGCTGCTAAATGGATTGAAGACAAACTTTCGATAAGGTTGGGCAAAATTCCTGATAATTTCTCAAATTTAAAAGAAAATACTGAAATTGAACTTAATAAACTAAAGATTGATCTACATTTCACAATACCACAGGGACAGGATATTCTGATATCTGAAAACCTGGAGATGTTTCCTAGGAATAGCAGTACAGCTGACGGGAAAGAGGTATGGATGCTTCCTGGTTCATCCCTTAGAGGTGTTGCCAGATCTTGGATCATGAGGCTTGCATCTAGAGATGGTTATAATGTGTACGATCCACCTTGTGAATCTCTTTCAAATTCGCAAATGAAACCTCACGAAAAAATTAGTGATGAAGTAGCCGTAAAGAATTGCCCAGTAGCAAATCTGTTCGGTTCAGTGTCACGTAAAGGTCGAATTCATATAAGTGATGGTCTAGCAATAATAAACAAGGTAAGAAATCAGACTCAAAAACGGATGCATGTATCTATCGATCGTTTTTCTGGTGGTGCTAATGAAGGGGGTCTTTTTGAGAACTATGTTCTGATAGATCCCTCAATTGATTTTCCGGTTACTATTATTATCGAGGAACCTGAAGATATCGAAGTAAAATGGATCAAGAAAACTTTACAGGCTATTGATAGTGGTCTTGTAAGAATAGGTTCAAGTAAATCAAGCGGCAGGATTTGTCTGAAATCAAAACCAGTCGCAACTGGTCCAAAATCAGAGATATTCAATGATTACAAACGCAAATAGAGAGGTAAAAAATGGAAGAAAAAAACATGCATCCAAATATAAAGAATTTCAGTTCAGCTGTTAAAAATAGAACACTTGATGATTATAAAATAAGTACATTTGAAAAATTTCTTATGGGAGAAAAATGTCCCGATGATCAGAAGGAATTTGCAAAAGAACTTCTGGATAAAGCAAGGATAATAGTAAATACTATCCAACCTCAAAAAATAATCCAGCCAAATGTAAATAAAGGTGGAGGTTTCAAGAAGAGTTTCAATGGACATTCCAACTCACAATCTAAAGGACAGAATTCCACAGCAGCTGAACCTTCCTGTATAGGTGAAAGCTTTACAAATCCATATCATTTTATTCCTTTCCCAAAGTCAACACCAAAACGATCAGAACCTACATCCTGGAGTGTTGACGAGATTGATAAAGACAGAATTACAGGTATTCTTGAACTTAATATCGCAACACTTTCACCGTTATCTTCATGCAATCCTATGCCTGATGATTCCGAATCAATTCATAAAAGTTATGGTGCATTAAAAATCGACTGTGATGTTATCGTTCCTGCTACAGGAATTAAAGGTTCTCTCCGATCACTAATGACAATACTATCAGGTGGAACTTTAGGTTATATGGATGAACACCTTTGGTTATGTCAGGGAAGAGATCTTCGTTTAGGTCCATCAAAAACGGGTGATGCACCTAAAAATGTATTTCTGGGACTTATTGAAGATCCCGGTAATGATCATAAAATTGGTAAAATACGGCTTGGTGAAACTGAACTTGTAACAGAAAATAATTTGAAACAGCTTATAAGCGATTTTGACAGACAGAGACCAAAACCTGGTAGTACAGTAAAGCACTTTTGGATTGATGATCCTAAAAACCCGAAAAAGTTCGATACAAAACAAACAGAAGAATGTAAATGGATGGTGAAACTGTCCGGAAGAACACCTAATCAGAGAGGCGTTAAAAAAGAGGGTGCTTTTAAACCGGGAAACACAGTAATTAGTATACAGGAAAAAATATGGGCTGATTATCACGGAAGGAACAGACATTCGGATTTCAGTGAATTGAGAAAAGGAATGCTTGTATGGCTTGAGCCTAACAATTTTGATATAGAGAAAATTGAAAAACCAGAGCAGATTAAATCTATCCAATGGGCGCGTTGGGGCAGAGGTGGTATTAGATTTGAAGATCAACTGCAGAAACAGTGCTCATTTATAATCCCGGATAGTAAAAATATTGACGGTAAGGTTGATGAAATAACAAATCTGTTCGGACATGTTCCTATTAATGAAAAAGCTGCTTCATCTTTTGCTGGCCGCCTAAGATTTGAAAATATGGTCTTTGCTAATTGTGAAGATAAACTTGAAAAAGTAACGCTTGCTCCTCTCATGAATCCCCACCCTGGCTGTACGGCTTTTTACAGGCAGAATGAAAATCTCGATTTATATTCAATCAATGACCCTTTAAGGGGATACAAAATATATAGGACAACATCCGAGAAAGGAAATGATGCCCCGTGGCTTTATAAGAACCAGGGAGTTTATGACGGGAATGAACTTAAAGTCCCACTGCAAAAATTAAATAAAACATGCGAACTGCTTTCAGAAGGAGTTGATGGTAAGCTGAATATTGCCTGTCACGCATTAACCAAAAGAGAGCTTGCACTATTAATCTTATCTTGTTCTGTTGACTGGAGGATCGGAGCAGGAAAACCACTTGGACTCGGACACTGTAAGGTGCATAACATAAAATTTACTGATGAAGATTTAAATGAAGTTTTTAATTTAAGCGGTGATTTTAATAGTCTGCCGGACGAATGGTTAAAGTATCTTAATCAAGAAGAGTTGGAAAGGGCAAAACAATATCTGCTGCTAATGAAACCTGTAGATAAATTGAGATACCCAAGGGCTGTAAACATAAGTAATAAAAGTAGAGCTACAATATCCGGCCATATCTGGTTCAGTAGGCATGCCGCACCGAAAAAAACAGGTAATAAAGGTCTTGAAACACGATGGACTTCCGGCGAATTAAAGGATAAAGCAGGTGGATTTGAACAAATCAAAGCACAACCTTTAAATGATCAACTTTATGGTTACGATGAAGTTATTGCTGAGCAAACTTTAACAAAAGACCGTAGGACTCTTATAGATGTTTT
>JAKLPX010000070.1 GCA_022013635.1 Candidatus Delongbacteria bacterium | reverse complement strand
TTTTTCTGTATTGAGTTAATCAAAAATTCAATTTCATTGAGCTTTTCCTTGATCTTTGATTTTTCTTCTTCTAATTTTTTTAATTTTTCAGTCACAGTTTATTCCCCTCAGAATAAAATTCAAAAGAATAATAGACTTATTCAAATGAATGTTCTGTGATTGGTATCACACAAAGAAAAATTATTTTATTAATAGTTGACTCCTCCAGTATATATGTTTCTCTTTTGGTCCACCGGGGGATGTTCTCCCGTTCTTAATAATTCGTTGCTATGCCTTCTCTGCAAAGAGTTTTCCCGGTTAAGTTCAGGTTTGCTTTCCTATATATTTCTTTAAGGAGTTTCAAGTTCGCTTTATCTCCTCTTCGGCTTTAGCTTTATCGAATTCAGTCATTCAATCATCAGGGTGAAATTACAAACTCATCTTCAAGATTTCAAGGACATCCTCTTTCCCCAGTTTTTTGAAGCCTCCGAGGTCGCCGAATATGATGGCTTTATCAGCCATTTCTTCGAGTCTTGAATCGTCTATCCCGACTTCGGTCAGGGAAGACGGCATTTCGAGAAAGTCGAAGAATTCTCTTGTTCTTTCGATGCTTTCCAAAGCTATGTCCAATTCTGTTTTGCCTTTTGTGTTAACATCCCAGACATTTTTTGCAAATTCAATGAACTTATTTACATTATCTTCGTCAAGGACGAATTTCATCCAGTTGGGGAAGAGGATAGCGAGGCCTGCGCCGTGGCTGATATCGTATATTGCGCTGATTTCATGTTCGATTAAATGTGTAGCCCAGTCGGTGACTTTTCCGTAAGTGAGGAGTTCATTGAGCGCGAGTGTTCCCGACCATAAAATATTTGCCCTTGCTTCGTAATCGAACGGATTCTCCATTACTTTTGGTGCGTAATGTATGCAGGTCTTCATTATTGCTTCGGCTAATCTGTTTGAAAGGTATGCACTGTCGGTCGGGCTGAAATATTGCTCAAATACATGCGCCATGATGTCGGTAATTCCTGCGGCTGTATGAAATTTAGGTAGCGAAAAAGGGAATGTAGGGTCAAGGATGGAGAATTTCGGCTTGAGCATGGGATGTCTGAAAGGGAGTTTGCGTTCCGTTTCGTCGTTTGAAACTACCGAACCGCCGTTCATTTCGGAACCGGTAGCGGCAAGTGTAAGAATTACTCCTATCGGAAGCGGAGATTTCTCTAATTTGGCCTTTCTGAGATAAAAATCCCATGGATCGCCGTCATAAGTTGAGCCTGCCGCCATTCCTTTTGAAGCATCAATAACGCTTCCTCCGCCGACCGCGAGAATGAAGTCAAGTTTGTTCTCCCTGATGATCTTTATCCCTTCCCGTACGCTTGAAATTCTCGGATTGGGCTTGACTCCGGCAAGCTCTTTATAGAATATGCCGTTCTCCTTTAGATGATCGGTCACCATATCGTAAATGCCGGTCTTTTTTACTGAACCTCCGCCGTAAACTATCAGAACACGGCTTCCGTTATACTTTTTTATCATATCAGACAGATTCTTGGTCATTTCCTGCCCGAATAAGACTTCTGTCGGCATTGACATAGTAAAATTGTCCATAATTTATCCTCTCAGAAATTGTTTACGAAATAGACCAGAATATCTTCATATATATCGTTGGTTCTTGACCTTCCGAAATCATAATAATTATTCATTATAGAAAATGCCAGTCTGTGATTTTTTTTAGTTAAGAGATAACCGGATATATTATTTACTCCACTCATGCTTCCGGTTTTGGCAAACAGCCTGTTCTGAAGGTCAATATGCGTCATTTTGCTGATTAGCGTTCCTTCCATTCCCGGCTGAGGGAAAGACGAGATATACGGTAGAAAATACTCATCATCATACATGGTTGCGAGAACTTTAATAAATTTATCTGCAGAAAAAAAATCTCTCCGGGAAAGCCCGCTTCCGTCGCAGACAGAGAAATTATCTATCCCGAACATCCTTTTGTAAATATCTTCGTTTACTTTTATAAGATTATTATAATCGGGTTTGAGATTTTCCAGAGAATCCGTCAGAGTTGTATCTTTTGAAAGAACTTCCGCTATCTTCCTGAATATCTGCTCGGCGTAGAGATTATTGCTTTCCGAATTGCATTTGTTAATGATTTTATACAAACTGTCGCTGTAGAGTGTAAATACCGGGTATTTTGCCGTATCGGTCACCGTTACCGTTTTATTCATGAATATGACCTTGTTCCTCGCCATATAATCCTTAAGATTCCTTTTGAAAAAAAGGTCGGGATTATGTACGGTGACAAAACCTGAAATACTTTTCTTGAAATCCGATCTGATAATTAATGAATCGGAACCTGCCAGCCTGTTAAATTCAGGTTTGTCAAGGTTGGGAACGGTATCAAGTTTGATCTTAAACGGATAAGGGGGCACAATATCAACCTTACCCTTGTTTATTATAATCTTAGTCAGGTTTTCATTCAGTGTCAACGGTGATATCGGGGCTGAATAATAAGATGAAATGTCATCAATATCCCAGCTTTTGCCGTAAGCCTCCTCCTGTTTGAACGGCGTCAGCACAATCAAATCGCCTTCGATAAAATCTATACCTTTGGATTTTCTTAACGAATCAATCAAAGGCTGAAATTCATTTAAAGTACCGGTTTTGAAAAAATCTCTTCCTATCGTAGGGTCGCCTGTTCCTTTAATCAGGAGATTGCCCTTCAAAAGATTCAGTTTCCTGTCAATGTAGCCGTTTATAAAGAATTCGGTCGCAAATCTATACTCCGGTCCTAAGATTTTCAAGGCAGCGGCAATAGTAACCATTTTAAGATTGGATGCGGGAAGCAAATTCTTATTTTTGTTGTATTCAAATATAGTTTCTTTGCTGTCGAGATCATAAAACGAGACCGACCATACACCGCTTCTCGGATCAGACAGAACCGTAAGCTCTTTCGGCAGGTTACTTATATCAATATCAGTTACTTTGACTTTCCGGATCGGTTCAGATTTACCTAACTCTTTTGAACCCGAACAGGAGATTAAAAAAAAAGCCGCGAGAAGTATGTTTAATAATTTAAGCATGTACTAATTAAACATATTATGCATATAATAACGGAACATTTCCCAAAAACCAGGTTTCGTTTTGACATTGATCCTACCTTTTAATTTCGGTTCGCCGATATTCTTAATTTCGATCAGTTCCGTTTTGGCAAGATCCTTAAAATATAAAAGACTGTTGAAATCATCCTTGTTCTGCCGGACTTCAATGCCTGCAAGCTGGTATTCGACAGGGATCATTAAAAAATCAATAACCGTGACAGAATCGTTATATACGGTCACTCCCCGTTCTATTTCATCCCTGAATCCGACATAAGAGCATTTCAGAATGTATCTGCCGGGTTTTACTCCTCTTATGAAATAGTTGCCGGCATCATCCGAAGCCGAACCCTGATTAGTGCCGATTATCGTGATATTCGTTTCAGTCATCGGTTCATCTTCTATACTTAATACATTACCTTTGATCATGCCTGAAGAAAATAATGATCCGGTCAGTATTATGAGCAACAGCGTTAATATTAATTTCATAGCTTGTCCATAAATTATTGTTTAGGAAGTTTAGGTAGTGATAAATCCGGCTTTTTGTCGAATTTCGGTCTTTTAACCGGAGCTTTTTTCAGTTCGTCCAAAGCGACTTCAATGGCTTTTTCCAACTGAGGATCCGTTCCTTTAACGAAGTCCTGCGGCGCAATATCAACTTCAATGTCAGGATCGGTTCCGTAATTTTCAACGCCCCATTCCACATCCTTGAACCAGAATGAATATTCAGGCTGGGTTGTAATTGTCCCGTCAGCCAATGAATATTGCCCGTTTATTCCGATAACGCCGCCCCAGGTTCTTTTCCCGACAAGTTTGCCTATCTTCATCAGCTTGAATGAGTGGCTGAAAATATCTCCGTCGGAACCTGCGAACTCATTAGTCAGTGCTACTATAGGTCCGTGAACAGCTTCGGAAGGATAAGATTCGGCATGTTTTGACCAGCGGATGGTATCGTAGCCGATTATCTTTCTGTTCAATTTTTCAAGCAGTAATTGAGAAACATAACCTCCGCCGTTGTATCTTACATCAACTATCATGGCGTCATATTTATACTCAGTCAGATAATTCCTGTGGAATTCGGCAAAGCCGTAATTTCCCATATTGGGAATATGAATGTACCCGATCTTTCCTTTGCCTGCTTTATGAACGAATTCTTTATTCGTTTCAACCCAGTTCCTGTACATAAGAGGCGATTCGAATCCTAAGGTTTTAACGACGACTTCCTTATTTTTCTTTTCGTTCTTTTTTCTGATGGTCAGGCACACATCCTGATCGGGATAATTCACTAATAATTCTCTTGGATGAATGTTTTTGTCAATCTTCGTTCCGTTTACTGCTATCAGGTGATCGCCATTCTCAATATTTACTCCGGGAGCCAGCAGAGGGGAGACTTCGTTCTTATCGCCCGATTCTCCGTAAAGGATATTTTCAAATATAAAATATTTCCCGTCAGCGGAAAGTTTGTATCCGCAGCCTAATTTACCCATATTGTACTGATTTGATTTTCTGTAATCCCCGCCGAATTCGTAGCAGTGGGATGTGCCTAATTCTCCCTGCATTTCCCAAACAAGATCGGAAAATTCGCCT
>JAKLPX010000006.1 GCA_022013635.1 Candidatus Delongbacteria bacterium | reverse complement strand
TTATTATCATGATAATAAATTAGTTTATCATTGATCGAAGGTAAAGGATCAGCTACAGCATTTCCCTTAGAAATAGCTATTTTTTTTAGAAAATCTGGATAATTACCATTTTGAGACAACTCATCATACAATTCACTTCGAAGTATAGATGGTGGTTCTACGCCAGCTGCTATCACAAGTTCTTCTGGCCAGTCTGAAATCAAATGCCATATAAGCATTTGTTTTGCTGCTGGTTCGCATAATTTGCTTAACAGATATTTTGCGCCATCATTTTCACTTGCAAAAAACCTCAACCAATATTGAATACCTATTGGAATGTTAGCTCCTCTTTGAGGGCTATCAAAAGAAGCAAACAGTCGTGAATTATGATTGAGATTGTGTGATTCCATGTAGGAAAGTGCATACCTTGAAACTAATCCCCCCATGCTTGCACCAATTACTATAAGTTCGTTATTTGTAACTTTTCTACTGTTTATTTCTTCAATAACTTTAATGAGTAAGTATGCATTTCTTTGTATATAAGTTCTTGCATTTGAAAAATTTAATATAACAATGTCATATCCTTCATTTTTCAAAGTTATATCTAAATCCTCACTTCTAAGTTCGTTGTATAACTCGTCAGCATTTGAGTTGTTAAAAACATCGAAACCTTCTACAAAAATGATTGGATTTCTTATTTGATTATTATTCAGATGAGACGGGTATATATATACTTTGCCAGTCTCATATCCATTTTTGTATGGAGTGTCACTAGTTAATTCCAATATTGTAGTGGGATCAGGAATAGTTAAAGATTCAACAGATATTGACGAATTAGAATAATAATACTGATTGTTTATTTTTACTCTAGTTTTAATGTTCTTTATGCCTATTGAATTATATCTGATCAATACATTCGTGCTAAAACTACTCCCAATTTGTATCCCTCGATATCCATATCCTTCACCGAAATCCACGCTTAGAGATTGAATACCTATATTTGTGTTAATATTATCATCATTAAAATTAAAAGTAACTTCAGAGCCTCTAAATGTTTTCTCTTTTAATGGCAAACTTGAAAACTGAACAGTTATAAATGTACGACCAAACATTGCAATAGTTCGATAATAAATTGAAATGTCCATAGGGATGCTGAATTCTGATACGCTTTTATCAGCAGAAATTGATGATAATTGACTATCCATTTTTTTTATTAAATTGGTGTAAGGGCTTATTGAGTCAGGATAAGCAGTATTAATTACTTCTGCTTTCTCTAGCTGGAATAGTATCTGTTTGTATGTGGCTAAGTCTATAACTTTCGAGGTATCTTGTCCAGCGTAATCATGTAGATCGACAAATTGCAGCATTTTATCAGTAACGAAAAATTTACTCTTAATTGTATCAACATCAAATCCTTCAAAATAATTTGGCGAATAAATAGGATACATATACTCTTCGCCTGTAATTTCCAGTTCACTACTATTTTGATCAGTTAATTCAGCACTAAATTGCCCTAATAAAATAGAAGATAAAATGGGAAATACTAAAAATACAATGATTCTAAAATTCACACTCCCTCCTATTTTACTATCATCATTTTTTTCATTTTGCTGAATCCGGGTGTTTGAATTTTGTAGAAATATAAACCGGAAACAAACCTGTCGGCGTTAAAAACAACTTCATGTTTTCCTTTTGTGAAATCTTTACCTGCGAGTACAGCAACTTCATTACCGAGTATATTGTAAACTTTCAGTGACACGAATTGGTCAACAGGTAAAGAAAACGAAATCGTTGTTGTTGGATTAAAGGGATTCGGGTAATTCTGCTTTAGCTCATAATTCAAAGGGATATTCAAAGGTTCTGTTTTTCCTGATTTCGATTTACCTCCAGAATTATCAAGATAGATTATTCCTGATTTGACTACATCATTACCTATAGCGGATTCTCCGATGACATTTTGTCCTATTGATGACCTAAAAGTTAACCCACCTGTACCGCTAAGGGATAAAAGGCTTACAACGAAGATTATAACAATTAATTTTCTCATAATATACTCCTCCTTGTAAATTTATTTGTTTGCAGAGTAGATCATCTCTTTTAGTTCGTTGTTTTCTTTTTCAAGACGGATCATGTGAAGAGTCAGTTCTTCAATTTTCTCGACGAGTTTCAACTGCATTTGATTAATATTCAAGCCATTTTCCACTATTTCTTTTTCTGTAGGCATACCGGGTAAAGTTCCATAGCTGTTTATGTGATTCTCTACTTCTGAAAGAGATAAAAGGTTATAATCTTTCTTGAAAACATAGTCTGGAAAAACATCCAGCTTGACTTCAATTTCTGTTGCGAATATTTTTCCAGTTACTCGTAAATTGTTGGCACAACTTTTTGCACCAATATAAACATCTCCGCCGATTTTATTTGATTTCAAAACCAAATCTCTATCGTTGTAGGCATAAACAACAAAATCTTTGCCTGTTGATCCACCCTGAAACGAGAGATTATTTTCATTATACATAAACCCACCAACTAATTCGCCAGCAAGATTGGTCATTTTTAGATATTCATAACCATTTGTAGTATCAATATTTCCAAATCTGAGAAATTTAGAATTAACTGAATTCGTATTTAATGTGCTTGATAAGTTTAAATTTTTAGTACCTATAATATTTCCATTAACCTGAAAATCACCATTTTCATGGAATATAGTCTGCGGTCCCCAGTTACTCGGATCGGTATTGGGTCGCAAATGCATCTTATTTATAATACACATTATTTGTCTTCCGTCGTCAGGAGTATGAAACACCCAGTTATTTGATCCCCCTGTATAAAAATTCCAGTCATCACCATAAATCGAAGGTATAGCGGTAGGAGTAGGATTGACAAGACCGATTATTATTCTGCCATCAGGATCAAGTGAAAAACTAACATCCTCGCTTGGTGCAAATGCATTCAAGTCAACTAAACCAGAGTACATACTATAGCTTGAAGCACTGACATATTGTTTTTCTGATTCTTCACCATTCATATCTAATGTCAACCACAACGGATTAATAAACAGCTCAGGTCTCAACCTCTTTTTATTACCCAGTAGTACATTAAGAATACCGTCGGTTATGTTAACATTTTGGTTTTCGAACCAAACAGGTTCTTCAGAATTCTCAGAATCATACAGCTTGAAGCTGATAAGGTATTTTCCATCTTCAATTGCATTCCCTAGGCTGTCTTTAATCATACTTTGATAGCTTAACGCTCTTTTTACCTCTTTGCTGCTGTTCGGATTATCCTGAGGGAATATTAAGGTTAGGCCGACAAGGATTAGGATTAATACTGCACTTCTCATTTTTCACACTCCTGTAAATTATTTTTTCCACAATTTAACAGGTTATGATAGAAAAAGAAAGCGGTAGCCGTTATTCTACACTTATTTTGTACAATATCTTTGTTGATAATCTTATATATATCACTATACTCGAATTTTAATGCTTCTATGCTTGCTTTGGATATTTCAATTTCTTTGAGCAAATTACGGCTGCTTAGTAACTGTAAAGAAATAACATACTTATAATCATGGATTAATAGAGTAATTCCAATCTCCATGGAAATCACTCCTAATTAGATTTATTTTCTTAAATTCTTTGTCACTAACTT
>JAKLPX010000069.1 GCA_022013635.1 Candidatus Delongbacteria bacterium | reverse complement strand
TATGGACGACTATATACCGAGACCAGTCCTATCCAGCGTAAAATCATAGAAGCATTCGGTCTTACCATCCCGAAATAGTTACATTCTCTCGGGAATTGAGGTTGTATATCACTAATCCTTTTTTCGCCTATTATAATGTCGTAGTTCATTTCATGCCTCCGTTTTACGCTACTTTGTTAAGGTTAATGTAACACTTTCTTGTTTTCAAAACAAGATGATTCTTTCCTTTCTCTCTCTCTCTCTCTCGTGTTAATAGGCATAATTCACATTTTTATCCTCCTACCGTTATTAAAGTTGCAATTGGTCATAACGGTCATGGCAAAAAATCCGTGCAATATTATTCCCCTGCATGGTTTTTGCCAATGTTAGAGCCTAGTATGTTTTTCTTACAGTACACTGGTTGTTTCATAATCAAGTCTTGACCTTCCGAAATGTTTGAATTATCAACTCTTAGGTCTTAATCTTTCAATTTTAGTACAGCTATAAATTCTTCAGCAGTCATGACAGGAAGCTTACTGTTCCTGAAATCGCCTTTATTTCTCGTAATAATAACATCAATTTTGTTATCAAGACAGGCATAATATTGAATAGCATCTTCAAAATCGGAGAAATCGGATTCTAGCGCTAGCTCAATAACTTTTTCATCAACCGATAAGACCTTAACAAGAATTTTTAACTTACGCAAAACTGTTTTTGCAGATTCTTTTCCTTTAACCTTCCTTATAATATAAAAAAGATTTGAGAAATGTAGTGCTGACACAGAAGCATGTATCTTCTTATCTTCAATTAAATTAAATAATTCAGCAGATGGTGAAAAAAAAGGTTTTCTTTCCAGAAGTAGATCAAGAATTATATCGCTGTCGATAAATATTTTCTTTTTCATTTGTACTTCTCGATTAAATAATCAGTATAATCATCTTCGGATACTTGAATTCCCTTTAATAAACCTGCTATTTCGCTTACAATCGTAGTTGTCTTCACTTTATGTGTCCGCTGCATTTCTGAAAGTGCTTTAAAGTATTCTTCCACAAGTTTAGATAAGCTTGTTTCATTCGATTTTGAATAATCTTTTGCTTTCTTGATCACATTATCATCGAGAAGAAGCGTAAGTTTTGAATTCATTTTTGCCCCCTGTTTATATCCGTATATAATATAGCAAATACATACGGATAAGTCAAGCGAAAGAATGTATTTATAATTTCAAACATTTCGGTACAAGTAATAGAAAAACATATTGGCTCTAACGGTCATGGAAAAAAGCTCACAAGATAATATAACACGGTCAAGCCATTTTTCTAATGTTAGCAGTTGTTTTTACATTTTAGAGTAATTTTATTTTTTTGTGATAATTAGCGTGCATTCTATTTGTTCCTGAAATTTAGAGCTATACCTAAGTTAAAGAGGCTGTATGGTAAGTCTTTACCGGTATTTGTGAATTTATACATCAATGTACCTCCGAGCTTCACACTGAATCTTCGGTTTATCATACCGAACCTGATCATTCCCATAGGCTCGATCAATATACAATCATCAGTGTATTTACCAAAGGTATATATCCCGGGAGTTTCGTTATAATAATTATCATCAGTCAGCCTAGAATGCAAATATCCCGCTTTTATCGCGAATCCAAGCTCAGTGTTTGAACTCTCACTTGCAATCCTTCCGTAATTAAACTGGGCAAAATAAAGCTGATAATTTCCGAACAGATTACCAGGACTGGGTTCATAGCTTGCATCTGCATAGCCATAACCGAAACCGCTGTATATTTCGAGAACTCTATTATTGCCTTTATTCTTATATAATCCCGCTGCAGCCTGCAAGTAATATACATCTTTAAAACTCATGCTTCCATGTCCCTGAACCGCCAGCCTGTCTGTCAAACCATAAGAAACCGTTGCAGTAGCTGACTCATCTAGTGAAACTCCGGCATCGACCCTAAGGTCGTTTTGCTTGCTGATCAAAGGGATATCTGTCAACAGTGTTTTATAAACAACACAGCCTGACATCAAACATAAAATTACAAATCCTAAAAAAAATACTCTAAAATTCTTTATCATAACACTCCTACTATGTAAAAATTTCTGCTAACGGTCATGGCAAAAAATCCGTGCAATATTATTCCCCTGCATGGTTTTTGCCAATGTTAGAGCCTAGTGCAGTTAAGCCTGTAATTCTTTTGACCTTACTTACGCAGACAGATACTCTTTTAGCCAAATTTGTATGTAGGACAATGAAAACCCCGAGGCAAGCCTCGATGAATTCCCTTGGTTAAATGCTTTGATAGTAATACAGTCTCGATTTTAATTCTCAGCAATTGATTTTAAATAATCTATTGGAGCGGCACAGTTCTTTAAAAGAAAATTATGCCAATTCAGCCAGCTGAAAAATTTCCCAGTATGTTTGACAAATACAATGTCAGCAGATATCTTACCGTCTAATACTACACCTTTTCTTCCAAATGTATTTCCAACTTTCTCTACCCATTCTATTCCTATGTGTTTTTTGTTCATTGCATTCATAGCCGGATTGAATGTATTTGAAGCTGCAACCCCAATAAATATACAATGGGTAGGTTTTAGTATCTCAATTATTTTTACAAAAGTTG
>JAKLPX010000068.1 GCA_022013635.1 Candidatus Delongbacteria bacterium | reverse complement strand
ATTTATTTCCGATAGATTTAATAGATTGATAAATAAAATCCGTTTCAATATTTTTCAATTCGGGATATTCATAAATGATTTTTTTTAAATCAATAAAGTTTTTTACGGAATAATCTTCTTTCTTAAATTCAGATAAAAATTCGTTTAGTTTTAACACAGATAGTAAATCCACAGATAATTCTTTGGGCGAAAAGGATTTTGCCGAAATCCTTTTATTTGCTCTATTATTGAGTCTGTTTAGTTCGCCTGATAAGATTTTCTTAAGTGCAGAATGAACTGACACTGAATTTATTCCGTTTTCTTTTCTCTGAATTATTCCCGATCTGACCCAGTTGAGAATTGTTGCTGAAGAAATGTGCAATATTTCCGCCGCTTCCGATACTGAAATTATTTTATCTTCAGACTTCATAAGATATAGATTTCCTGATTGTTAAGAAGAACTAAATACTTATTCCTGATATCTATCGTTCATAGAATATTCGCACCCGCAGTAATTCTGCCTGTAAAGTCCGTATTCTTCGCTTAATTCAAGCGATCTTTTGAATCCGTTCTTCTTTTTAAAATCCGAATATAGAAATTTTACTCCGTAAATATCCGATAATTTTTTCCCGATCTCGTTTATTTTTTCGGAATTTTTATGCGGACTTATAGTTAAAGTAGTAGTAAAATAATCGTATTCCAGCTCTTTTGCCTTTTCTGCGGTCTTGGACAATCGTAACTCGTAACATTTAAAGCATCGTTCTCCGCCTTCTTTAACAGCTTCAAATCCGCTTGCGCAATTCGCAAATTCAAAATGAGAATATTTCTCATGAATAATATTAATCTTTTGATCATACTTAAATTCTTTAAGAAATTTAATAAGTTCGTTCAATCTTCTTTCGTATTCTGTAACGGGATAGATGTTAGGATTGTAAAAGAAAACAGTAATTTCAAAATATTCATGCAGGTATTCAATCACATAAGAACTGCATGGCGCACAACAGGCATGTAATAAAAGTTTAGGTTTATAATTTAATTTCCCTATCTTTTCAAGTTCATTTTCGAATACTGTCTGATAATTCATTTTTATTCCACTTCATTTATAATTTTGTAAGAATTTCATATCCTTGATCAGTAACGAGAACCGTATGCTCGAATTGGGCCGATAGAGAATTGTCTTTTGTAGTTACCGTCCACCCGTCTGCTTTAGAAGTAATTACTTGATATCCGCCCTCATTGATCATCGGCTCGACAGTAAAACACATACCGGGTTTAAGTCTGATTTTATTTAAAGTCGTAAAAAAATGATATATATGCGGATCTTCATGAAATTCATTGCCTATTCCATGACCGCCGTATTCTCTGACTATAGAATATCCGAATTTCGATACATATTTTTCTATTGCTCTGCCAACTTCATAAAGATAAGAATTCGGTTTTATCGCATCAATTCCGCGGTACATTGCTTTTTCGGTGCGTTCAACAAGAAGTCTTGTTGGCTCTGGAACTTCGCCGATAGTATAGGTCTTTGAAGTATCCCCGAAATATCCGTTGAGAATTGCAGTGATGTCAATATTTACGATATCGCCGTTTTTAAGTTCTTTCGATTGAGACGGAATGCCGTGGCAAACTACATTATTGACTGAAGCGCAGATGCTGCGCGGATATCCGTGATAATTTAATGGAGCAGGTACAGCGCCGTTCTTTACAATAAATTCATGGCACAATGCGTCTAATCGGCCTGTAGTTACCTTTTCTTTAATAAAAGGCTCAATGTACTCCAAGACCTGCGCTGCTAACTTGCCTGCTTTACGCATTTTAATTATTTCATCTCTGGTTTTAATCTTTATCATCCGGGCAGGCTAGATTTGTTTAAACAGGTTTGCCATTTCAATTGCGGACAGCATAGCATCCCATCCTTTATTTCCTGCTTTGGTACCGGCTCTTTCAATTGCCTGTTCGATTGAATCGGTGGTCAGTATCCCGAATATTACAGGCATATCGTTATCAAGTCCTACATGAGCTATGCCTTTTGAAACTTCAGCCGCTACATAATCAAAATGCGGCGTATTTCCTCTTATTACGGCACCCAGACATACGATTGCATCGTATTTATCCTTTTTTCTTCTTGAAAGTTTTTGAGCAGTTAAAGGAATCTCAAATGCTCCCGGCACCATTACCAGTTCTAAATTTTCCTTTACTCCGCCATGTCTGATAAAACAATCTTCGGCTCCGCCTATCAGCCTTGTTGTAATAAGTTCGTTGAATCTTGAACCGACTATGGCAATCTTTAATCCGTCGGCCTTTAATTGTCCATTAATTTTATTCATTTTTACCCTCTATTTTTAGTTATTCGAATTTTGTTGATTCTCGCTTACCGGTATCACGATGGTAAATTCTGTGCCGGATCCAACTTCCGATTCAAAAGAAATTTTCGCTCCGTAAGGTTTTAAGAGAGTCTTTACGCTGTCTAAACCTATTCCAGTTCCGGTTGGTTCTTCGCCTTTTGCATCTTTGAATTTGGATTTAGTTGTGAAAAAAGGTTCGAAAATTCTATTTTTTATGCTTTCATGGATACCGTTGCCTGTGTCCTTAATTTTCACTTTGATAGAGTCTTCTTCATGATGTATGCTTATGTACATTCTTTTTACTGGAGAAGCCCACATTGCATCAATACTGTTTTTTACGATGTTTACAAAACTTTGCGAGAAATCTGAATATAATCCATAGACAATCGGAATATCGGACTGTATATCAAAATTCTTTTCAATTTTATTCTGAAAAAACTGGTTTGCTGTCAGAAATTCGAGCTCTTGTTCCATTACAAAAGACAGATTCAGAGCCTCTTTCGTTATAGATTGCTGGTCTCTTGATTTAGACATCAGATTTTTGATTATTTTTGCAATTTTGCTGACTGAGATATCTATTAATTTAAAAAATTTCATAATGTCGGTAATATTTTCTTTAACTTCCTGATCTTCACCGTATTTTTCCACAAGCTTTTCTTTAAATTTTAATAATCTTGAATGTTGAAGCTGTGCACTGCTTTTGATACCTGTTAACGGCGTGCTCATATTATGGGCTACTCCCTGCAACATCATTCCGAACTCGGCTAATTTGGATTGGTTTTGAACCTGCAAAGCAAAAGATTTATTTTCGGATTCTAGTTTTTTCTGTTCGCGCATATCCCTTCCTATACCGAGACTGCCGATTACCTTGCCGTTATGTATAAGTGATGAAATTGAAAGATGAATCGGAATCTCATCTCCATTTTTTGCCTGATAATAAACCTCGCCGGAAAATTTTCCGGTGCTTTCAAGTGTTTTGAATAATTTTTTAATATTTTCTTCCTGCTCCTTATTCTTAACGAGAAAATCAGCCACATGTCTTCCGATCATTTCTACTTTTTTATATCCAAGAATATTTGTCAGCGACGTGTTTATATGATTTATCTGAATTTTTTTATCGGTACCGTAAATTGTGTAAAGGTCGGTAAGGGAATTATAAATAGACATGAATAGAGTGCTAAATTCGGAGTCTTCCATCCTTAATTTATATGTACTGAATTTTAAAAACATCCCTGTAATATTGTTGCTGTCGTCTAAAATAGGATTGATTTTCAAAGAAACAGTTGAAATTCTTTGCTTGTAATCTGTTAGATCAAGTCTTATCAAACTTTCCTTAAATTTCCTGAGAAGCGCATTTCTTACAATATTCTGAAATCTGATCTTATCCCTTTCGTGAATTGCTTCCAGAATATTAGCTCCGAAAAGATCGGATCTTGGTTTGTTCATAAATTTGCAGAATTTCAAATTGCAGTCTATTATTTTGAAATAATTATTGATCTCCACAAAAAAATCTTGTGCAATATCAATATAATCCTGAGCTACAGATCCTTTTCTCAGATACAATTCTTTTAAATCAATCATCGGCTACTCCGGTTAAAATAAAGTTTCTCCCGCCATTTCTTCTGGAATTTCCAAATTCATCAATTTGAGTATTGTCGGGGCTATATCTCCCAGTTTCCCATCCCTCAATTTTATTTTTTTATCGCTAGTCAAAAAAGGTACTTTATTTTTTGTGTGGGCAGTAAAGGGAACATCGCCGTCCATCATATATTCGGAATTGCCGTGATCAGCTGTTACGATAAGTATATAACCGCTATCTGAGGCTGCTTCGTAAATCTTTCCGATACACTCGTCAACCGTCTCCACAGCCTGTTTTGCGGCTTCAAAAATACCTGTATGACCAACCATATCGCAATTTGCAAAATTTAAAACGATAAGATCGTAAATGTTCTTATTTATTTCTCCGACTACTTTTTCAGTTACGGAATAAGCAGACATCTCCGGTTGAAGATCATAAGTTGCGACTTTTGGAGATGGAACCAATATTCTTTCTTCTCCGGGAAATTTCTTTTCATCCCCGCCGTTAAAGAAAAAAGTGACATGAGCATATTT
>JAKLPX010000067.1 GCA_022013635.1 Candidatus Delongbacteria bacterium | reverse complement strand
TTTAAATATTTTAAAAAACAGTAGAATCAATTCAGTGAAGGTATCGAAAAATCAATCGAAATTCTGCAACAGATAAAAAACGAGTATATGCTTGATAAATTAATGAGACAGATAGACGATCTTATCACAAGACAGAATGAAGTAAATTCAACCCTCCCGGAGATTAAATCCGATAAAAACGATCAGATGTATAAAGAAAAGAAAATAGAAACTTCTTATAATTTTTTTGAGGGAGAATTAAAAAATCTGGCTAAAGACGCCAAAATCGGTAAATTAGAAGAGATCGTTTCCGACCTTGAAAATAAAAAATTAAATAACGATTTTTCCGATATTTTAAAACAAATAGATGAATCGGACGGTGTCAAAGCGAAAAAAACAGGAACTGAGATATCTTCGAAACTACTTAATACTAAAGAAAAACTTTCGGATTTTAAAAAAGATATGCTCGATAAACAGAAAGACGAATTGAAAAAGGATATAGATTCTGTTATAAGCGATTTATTGCTGGTCTCAAGAGAAATAGAAATATTAAAAAAATTTTCAAAGGATATTTCGGCAGGTTCCTCGCATTCTTCGGACATTATAAAAAGATTCTCCAGACTGAATTCCGGTTTTGAAAGTATAAGCGAAAAGATATTTAAAATCTCGAAAAAAACCTTCTTCATTAATAAAAAAATAATAGCTCAGATAGGAAGGATAAACGAAATATTCAATAATATTTCAAGCATTTTCTCGAACAGATATTTCTCTTTCTCTTATGAAAGAAATAATTTTCTGATGGGCGGGATTAATTATCTTACCGTATTATTGTCAGATGCGAGCGAAGAATTGAGCAGATCCGATTCGCCGTCCGGTTTGGAAGAAATGCTGAAAAAAATGGAAGAACTGGCAAAAATGCAGTCACAGCTCAATTCTCAGACTTCATCCATGAAGTCAAATTCAGGACAGATGGGAATGTCTCAAATGCAGGAGATGATGAATAGATTAGCTGTGGAACAGGCACAATTATATAATGCGTTGATGAAAATGCAGTCAAGTATGGGTCAGTCTGCTCAACCGGGACAGGACGGCAGTCCCGGACAGGATGGATCGCCCGGTTGTGGAATGGAACAGGGTGGTTTGGGCGGACAGGGACAAGCCGGTCAGGATGGGCAACCCGGTAATTCCGGATCTCAGAAAAACGGAGCTTTCGGCAATTCTCAATCGGGGGCTTCCAATAATTCCGGTTTAGGAAAGAGACTCGGTAATATTGGCGATGCAATGAAAGAAGTTGAAAAACAACTGAAAGATAAAAATCTTGACGAATCTTTAATATCTAAACAAAATCAGGTTTTAGACAAGCTTCTCGACGCCATCGAATCGGTCAAAAGAGAGAAATATGATAATAAAAGAGAAAGTAAAGTCGGGAATAATAAAGCTATAGATCCGGGGAAAATAGAAATTAAATTCGATCAGAATCTTCAGGAAATGTTAATAAGATCTTTAAAAGACGGTTACACAAACAAATATAAAATAAAGATAAAAAACTATTTCAGAGAACTTGAAAATTAGCAGGCGGCGCATTATGAAAAACATATACCTTCAGAATTACCTGTTAAACATCTTTGAGTCTATGCCTTCGGGAATCATAGCCGTTGACAGTCATGGTAAAATTACACTGTGGAACAGAACTGCGGAAAAATACGCGGACGCTCCCAATTCTCTAAAAAAAGGCGGAGAAATTTGGAAAACAGTTCCGAATCTCGGGATTTACAAAGACGAATTGTTAAAATTAGTTGATCGGAGCGGTGGGCATATTGAGATTTGTCGCGAACCTTTTATAAACGGCGAAAAGAGGAATTTAAACATACATCTCTTTCCTTTGACAGCGAGCGGGGTAAAGGGAAGCATAATCTTTATTAACGATATCACTGAACTGAAAAAGAAAGAAGAGCAATTGATCCAAGATCAAAAAATTGAGATTATTGGAACTTTGACCGGCGGTATTGCGCATGATTTTAATAATATTTTAAGCGGAATTGTCGGAGTAGTATCAATTTTAAAATACGAAATTGACAGAAATTCGGAAATCTCTAAAGATCATCTTTCCGAATATCTTGATATAATGGAACAGTACGGACAAAAAGCTGGAGTTATCGTTCAAAGACTGCTCACATTATCCAAAAAACAAAATACTGTGTTTGAAAATGTCGAGGTCGCAGAAGTCTTAAAATATATAATTAAAATCTGCTCAAATACATTTGATAAAAGCGTAAAGATCGTCGTAATAAACCCAACAAGCAAATCGTCCGTTTATGCGGATTTTACACAGTTGGAACAGGTAATATTAAATTTAGCTATAAACGCAAATCACGCGATGACGATTATGCGACCGGATGTGAAACAATGGGGCGGTATGCTTGAAATAGGAATTCATGATTTCGTCAAATCCGAGGAATTATCAAGATTTATAAACAGCGACGATAAAAATAATTATTTTAAAATCTCGATAAAAGATACCGGGATCGGTATGGACAGTTCAACCGTAAAACAAATTTTCCAGCCATTTTTTTCTATGAAAGATAAAAGCATAGGAATCGGACTGGGACTTACTATTGTTTACAATATAGTTAAGCAGTTTGGAGGTTTCATAGATATTGAATCCACTCCCGATGTCGGTACGGAATTCAAACTTTACTTTCCGAAATTCGATAAAAATATGATTTCAGAAAGGTAATTATGACTTCCGTAAAAGTTTACAAGGTACTATATAATGGAGAAGAGAAATCATAAAAGAAATCTGCCCGATTGGATAAAGATTGACTTTAAACATAATTCCGAAGTAATGAATTTAAAAAAAGAGCTTCGAAAAAATAATCTGCATACTGTTTGCGAAGAAGCCAAATGCCCTAATCTCTCGGAATGTTTCGGTAAAAAAAAGACGGCAACTTTTATGATTATGGGCGATAAATGTTCAAGAAACTGTGCATTTTGCAATATTACTTACCAAACGCCCGAACGACTTGATTCTCAAGAACCCTGTCACATTGCCGAAATGGTAAAAAAGCTCGGATTAAATCATGTTGTTATAACATCTGTTACAAGAGACGATTTACCGGACGGAGGTTCAAGTCATTTTGCAGAAACCATAAAAGCCGTCAGAGGACTCACAAGCACCACAATTGAAGTATTGACTCCTGATTTTAAAGGAAAAGAAGAGGATAGGAAAAGAGTTTCCGATGCAAAACCGGATATCTATAATCATAATGTCGAAACCGTACAGGAATTATATCAAAAGGTCAGACCTCAGGCGGACTATAAAAGATCAATTGATTTTTTGAAAGGAATAAAGAGGGATGACAGAACAATTCTTACTAAGTCCGGAATCATGGTCGGATTGGGAGAGACCGAACAACAGCTTAAGCGATTATTGCAGGATTTATCCGAAGCTGAAATTGATATTTTTACATGCGGACAATATCTAAGGCCGTCTAAGAACAATATTGCGGTAGAAGCTTATCTCTCTTTAGAATGGTTCGATAAATTTACCGAATTTGCAAAATCTTTCGGTTTAAATCATGTGTACGCTTCTCCTTTTACGAGGAGTTCCTATAACGCCGCAGAAATAATTTCAAGTATAAGGAGGGATACATCTAATGTATAATCTGATCGGAAAAATTCCTTTTTGGTTTGGATCGGACGATAACGCTGTTTCGCTATATTCTTCAGTGAGGATATCAAGAAATTTTAAATCTATCAATTTCCCTACTTCCGCAGAATTCAATTCGTTTAAGGAAGTAGAAAAAAAAGTTGATAATATTCTTGAAGGATATATTTTATGCGGAGCGATCGTAAAAAGGGATCTTTCCCATATTGATCAAAGCGAAATATTGTGGCTGCAGAAATTCAGAATTCTGCCTGACAAAAGAAATGATATGTTATCAAAAATGAGGCTTTATTATAATAAAGAATTCAAATCTTTTCTTTTGACCAATTATATTGACCACTTAACTTTTTTTTCTCATGAATGCGGCAGAAGTATAAAGAAAGCTTATAATAACTGTATTAGTTTTGAAGGTCTGTTCGACAAAGCGGATTTGTCAAAAGATAACAGCGGCAATTACCACACCTCAAAGCTTGATTATTTCGGTTCGGGAGTAAAATGCTTTTCAGTATTGACTCTTCCCGCTCCAAGGCTTAACGGCGAGTTTAGCGAAATTATAGGTTCGCTTGAAAATAATATGCTGTCTAAAAAAGATTATTTTTCATTGAGTGAACAGGATTTGATATTAATCACGAATAAAGATTCCTTTTCAAAAAAACAGAAGGATATCGTTTCCGATTTTAATAAATTACTTGACGAACTTGAAAAAATTTCTAAACAAAATATGGTACTAAATGAAGTAAAAATCGTAGAATTAAGGCAAAAGTGTCAAAGAATTATTAATTATGATTTCTTGACATTTAAGAATTTTATTGAGATATATCATATACTCTCGTTGTTAAGGATAAATAAGCTCTCTAATATCCGAATATCCGAATTAAACGAGCAGTTGGGATTTTTGATTATAGATTCTCCGAAAACTATATTGAGCGGAGGGATGTTGAAAAAATCGGTAATTGGAGATTTTATTGAAAAAGTTAATGGAATGTTAAATAAGGAAGAGTGAAAATGAATCTGATGCCTTTTGTAATTTTAATTTTGATGTTTTTTGTCGCTATAAACGGGAAAAACAGAGGTATAGTGAATTACAAATTTTCGATTGAAAAAATTGTGCTGACCCTTGTGATTATGCCGAGTTCGGCGATTTTCATAAAGGAAAAGCTGATTGCTTTTATGCCTGATTTATTAGCGGCTATCATCGGAGTAATTTCCAGTTTATTAATTATTTTTTTGATCCTGACATTTGTATTAAGCAAAATTACAAAAATCCCCGAATACGAATATACATCTGCCGATAAAATGCTGGGTTTTTTTGCCGGTTTGCTGAAAGGATTTTGTATCATGGCGTTTTTTATTATGTTTTACGGAGTAAGTTTTTTAGACAGAGTCGAATTTATACCTGACGCCGTTGATAATAATTTTAGGGATAATTTCATTAATGCAAGGATAGAAAATTCTATAGAATACTACAGAAAATCAGTCTATTCCGTTTATGCAAAGACAACATCTGCCGGAGTTGAGGATTTATATAAAAAAAAGGGCGCCTCCAGCGTGGTGGACTTATCAGGATACACAAAATGGGCTCAAAGCTCTTTTGCGCCTAAACAAGAAGCAGAAGAAGCAGACAAAACAGAGAAAACAGAAGATAAATAAAATATTAGGGGTTAAATATGCCTGAAATAATTGATGTATTCGGAAGGGAAGTTCTTGATTCAAGAGGAAACCCGACAGTCGAAGTGGAAGTATATCTTCAAGACGGCTCCAAAGGAAAAGCAATAGTTCCGTCCGGCGCTTCAACAGGGGAACATGAGGCATGCGAACTGAGAGACGGCGATAAAAAGCGTTATATGGGGAAGGGTGTTTTAAATGCCGTTAAAAATGTTAATGAAGTAATAGCGCCGGAAATTATCGGTTATTATGCAACTGAGCAGGCGGTTATTGACAATCTGATGATTGGTCTTGACGGAACGCCGAATAAGATCAAACTCGGAGCTAACGCGATACTTGGAGTCTCAATGGCTGTTGCGAGAGCCGCTGCCGAATCAAGAGGACTGCCGTTGTTTCAATACCTCGGCGGCGTAAATGCAAAAAGGATCCCCGTTCCAATGATGAATATTGTGAATGGCGGCTCGCATGCTGACAATAATGTAGATCTTCAGGAATTCATGATTATGCCTTACGGGGCGGATTCTTTCAGAGAATCTTTGAGAATGGGAGCGGAAATATTCCACACTTTAAAAGGAATTCTAAAAAAGAAAGGGCTGAGCACTGCGGTCGGAGACGAAGGTGGATTTGCTCCGAACCTTAAATCGAACGAGGAAGCTTTAGAACTTATAATGGAAGCGATCGAAGTTGCCGGATACAGACCGGGAGAACAAGTAATGATCGCTCTCGATCCTGCCGCAAGCGAATTTTACGATGCTAAAACAAAAAAATACAATCTTGATTCCGAAAAGAAAAGGCTCACATCTCTTCAGATGGCCGATTATTATGTCAGATTAGCTAAAAAATATCCGATATTCTCAATAGAAGACGGAATGGCTGAAGACGACTGGGAAGGCTGGAAATTCATCACAGAAAAATTGGGGAAAGACATTCAGCTTGTCGGCGACGATTTATTCGTCACAAATGTAAGCCGACTTAAAATGGGACTCGATAAAAAGGTCGCAAATTCTATTCTTATAAAGCTGAATCAGATCGGAACCATTACAGAAACTTTGGAATGTATCGAAACGGCATTCAAGGCAGGATATACTGCCGTTATCTCTCACAGATCTGGAGAAACGGAAGATACTTTTATAGCCGATCTGTCCGTCGCGGTCAATGCAGGACAGATTAAAACCGGGTCGTTATGCAGGACGGATAGAATCGCAAAATATAATCAGCTTCTCAGAATTGAGGAAGAGCTTGGAAATGCCGCTGTTTTCGGTCTTGACCTGAAGAACAGAAACATTACCAAGGCAAAGAACTGACAAACTGTATTATACTAAGGAACTTGATGCGAAGGAAGAAACCTTTATTATTTTTGCCTTTATTATCAATTACATTATTTTTCTA
>JAKLPX010000066.1 GCA_022013635.1 Candidatus Delongbacteria bacterium | reverse complement strand
TACCCGATATTGACATCATCGGTATTGCTCAAGAATATGATCAATTTAATGGCGGTAGTGAATATGTCAATGGAAGTATGATTCAATTAGATCAAAATGATTTTGCTTTTATATATTTGAGAAATATTGAAATTAAAGACCAAGAATTAGATATTTCCAATGTGAAATTTTATTATAAATACAAGAAGCAGAGTAATGATTTGATTGAAATAGCAACCAGTGAAATTCAGTTAGTTAATTCATCCCCTCAAATAAAAGAAAATTTTCCTAAAAGCGGTTTAATAACCAAAGATTACACTTTTCGATGGCAAGCACATGAAATTAAAGCTGGAAATTATTACTTATACGCAAAACTAGATATTAATAGTGTTATAAATAAAGGAAAAAAAGACTATAATCCAAATTATGTATTAATTGATAGTTTAAATACTAATCTCACCCGCCCGATCTCACTCGGTACGACATCAATGGTGTTCAAGAAACCTGATGTTGTCTCAAAGACCGTTTACGGTACAATATCTGTGTTACAGGAGAAAGATACACTTAAGGTAACAGTTCCGTTATATGATACTGAACCTGAATATTGGGGCGGTGTAGAGATTTTAAAGGATGGAAAATTATGTCCTTCTGAAATATATGTTCCGCCTGTGACAGCTGAAGATCCGAAACCTGAATATTCTGAAACCGATTCTACGAGAACATATAAATTTGTTTGGGATTTTTCTGAACAGCCTGAAGGATTTGTGACGATGCGGGCACGGTATAAGGATGATCCGCTTTCTTTCGATCAGAAGAAGATCAAGGTAGGTTACTCGGATAATTGGGAAGATTTTGAGAACGGGATGGGTAACTGGGAAGTAAAAACCCAGTATGCTTATCCGAACGGACTTGGCGAAGAACTGCATTATTGGCGGACAACTCCCAATACTTCTACAAACTCTACCGAGTTGAGAACATCAACAAATTATTTTACATCACAAAGGTTTGAAATATTGAGTCCTGTTATCACAGTTCCGCCTGCCGAATATGATGTTGATACCTATTTGTATTTCGATTACGCGAGGGAATTTGGAAGTGACAGTCACGGCGGCGGCAGATCAATGATGTTCATTCAAGTATGCGATACGGCAGGCGAGCCGTTGGCGAAACAGTTTTTCGGTTCATTGTATCAAAGTGAGGCTGATTATCCTGTTACAGGATACACATTAAATTTACCGAACTATTTTGATCCGAATCCATCCGGACTGTTCGGGGATAACACTTGGAGCAATTATCCGTTCTGTCTGAACTGGGGAAGTGTACTTGGAGACACCATGTATCACGATTACAGCGGGCAGCAGATCAGGCTAAAGTTTATTCAGTTTTATACGGTTAATTTTGCAGGTGTAATAGACAGCTGGGATTGGAGTTCAGGCACACCTATCTGGAGTCCGGCACCAATAACATTAAATCCTCCGTCATCAACTGATCCGACTATCCATCATATAGACAACTTTCTGGTAAAGACATTTTATATGATTAATCTTCCGCCTACGATTGACAAGGTGGCTGACCAGGAAGTTAAGCAACACTGCGATTGGCAGAAGATAAACCTGACAGGCATAACGAACGGACAGAATGCTACTGTCGGGGATAACGAGGATCTGGAAGATCAGGGAAGCAAATCTGTTTTAAAGAATATAAAGAGAATAAAGGATGTGGAGCAGAGGGAAGATGGAAGCTTGAAGATAACCGCTATTATTGAACAAGATAAAAAGTTCAAGGAAGTATGATTAATTCTAAAAAATATAAATAAAGGAGATAAAGATGAGAAAACAAGTCCTAATGTTAATTCTTGTAATAACGGGAATATCACAGTATATCGTTTCTGAGGAAAAGATAACAGATACATCAATAAAACAACTAGCGGATGAATTCAAATCTGCTAAAGGCATTACTTCACAGAGGGCAATATTAAGTAAATTATCTGAGACTGAGTTGAAAACGGAAGAAGATATTAGTTCTTTGGCTGATATTATCCACCAAAGCAATGATGATGAGTTGAAAATGGAAGCTTCAAGTATTTTTGTGACATTGAGTGATAATAAGAAAGATGTAAGTAAGAATTACACAAAGGCATATATTGAGTTATTGGAAAGTGATGAAAAAATGGTTCGTGTCGCTGCTATAAATGTCCTTGGCAAACTAAATGCTAAAGAAGCCGCTCCGAAGCTTAAAAGAATTGTAGATGACTTTAGCACTACAAAATATAAGATTTTAAGCGTGATTAGTAAGAAAAAAGCATTTGAATTGATTTATGAACCGGGAGCTGCCACAATTGCTTTGGGTGAAATGAAAGATTTAGGATCAATACCATTACTAGTAGATAAATTTTATGATCTAGATGAATGTTGTGGAATTGCTTTAGCGTCTATGGGAAGAGAAGGTGTAAAAGCTTTGATTAAATTATCTAAAACTGATAAAGCAGAAGAAGGTAAACCTTCTCCGATTCAAGCACTAAATTATGTACATGATGCCAGTGTAAAAGATATTTTGTTTGAAGTTTTGAATGATCCAAAAGCCGATGTATGGCTAAAATCGGGTGTACTGCGTGTACTTGTAATGAATCTTAAAGATAAAACAGTTCTTTCTGAATTAAAAAAGAATTACAGTTCTTATGAATCATCTTTGCGCTGGGATATAATAG
>JAKLPX010000065.1 GCA_022013635.1 Candidatus Delongbacteria bacterium | reverse complement strand
TTTCTTCATTTGTCAATTCTATTTTTACCGGTAATCTCATTTTCATAAATTCCTGTTTTATTAATTCTACTAGAAATATAACAAAATGAAATATAAATTGAAAGAAAAATAATGACTATTTTATTCGTAACAGTACACTAGTGTATGGATAGTATTGTGGATTTTAGTCAGATTTACTTTTGGTTTTAATGGCGAAGAGTGTTTTAAATCTTCAATTTTATAGTGATATTCTCGATACTGGTAATTAACTTTATATTGAGAATTTCCGTTTTTATGAGCAATTAATTCTTGGGCGTTGAGTTTGTTTATTTCTTTTTGCCTATGCTCACATGTGTTGTTTCCACACTTATAAATTGTGCAATCATTATTTTCTTTCCATTTGAATAAGGCGTATTCACAATGAGGACAATAATATTTTATTTTGCTTCTAAATCTTTTATTAAGCTGGAAAGTTGTTGAGCAAACTTTGCAAACTAACTGAGTCCTTTTATTTCCATCGTTGAAATAGATATAATCGTGCGGAGCTTTACAAGACGGGCAAATAATTTTTTTTGGAACATCGTTAGATTTATCATGATGTTTTACAGGTTTTAATTCTTTCTTTTTTACTTCCTGATACTCTTTTAACAATTGTGTGTAATGTTTAGAATGTTGATTACCTTCCTCTCCCGGTAACTCTGTTAAAGGCGGGATAGGATCAACTCTAAACTTTCGATAGTTAGGATGCTTTTGTTTAAAATCATCTCTTGGTTTAATTTCCGGATTTCTATCACATAGAATATCAATCAGACCAATAGTTATGTTTTCAATTTCTTCTTTATTGAATTTTGAACAAAGCCAAATAATTATTCGAGTAATCTTTTTCAAGGGCAAGTCCTCTTTTGGTTTTTGATAACAACTAAAAATAAGGTTTAAAACTTGCCTTTGAAATAAAAAAATGGGGGAGGGAATAAATTTGAACATATTTATTGAAATAAAGCTGAGTTATAAAGCTAATACAACAAAACTTTTGTAAATACTTACGGATAAATAAGGAGGTACAAATGAATACAAAACTTACACTCCTGCTTGACGATGATGTAATCAAGAAAGCAAAAGATTATTCGAAATCTAATGAAACAAGCTTATCTAAACTTGTGGAAGAATACTTTAAAGCTTTATCAGAAATTCAGCAGAAACATAAAGTAAAAACATCTACAATCGTCAGCGAGATTGCAGGTATATTGAAGGTAGCTAAAATTTCTGAAGATGATTATACAGATTATTTAATCGAGAAATACAAATGAAAAACATATTTGTTGACAGTGATATAATTCTTTATCTCCTGCTTGAAAGAAAACCTTTTTTTACGCCATCTGCGGAATTATTTAACCTAATTGAAGAGAAAAAAGTACATGCTTCCGTCTCCGCACTACATTTTTCGAATCTGTTTTATATTATAAGAAAGGTGAAAGGCAGCGAATCTGCAAAAACAGTTTTGCGTAAATTGAAAATTCTTGTTAAAATATTACCGGTTGATGAAAAAGTAATTGAGTTGGCGCTTGAATCTGATTTTTCCGATTTTGAGGATGCAATTCAGTATTATGCATGCCTTTATAATAATATTGATGTAATAATTACTAGGAACAAAGACGATTTCAGGCGTGGAAAATTACCGGTCATGACAGCCGAAGAATTTCTGGCTGTATTAAAGCTGAAGCATTAAGATTTGCAGGAGAAGTGAGCGATGAAAGCAAAGTAATTGGTTTGCAAAAATGAAATTTTGTAGTTAAGTTTTATGAATTTTTATGAGTGCAGATAATTTCAAATTATCACCATTAACCATGACCGTTGTGGGGCATCCATAGGTCCGAATGTTTCGCATTTTCGGTGATTTAATCTAAATCAGCCTATTTCCTGACAACGGCGATCTTGCCTACGATATTTTTAGTATTGTCGTTTTTATTATAAACTATTACCTGATAAATTCCCGTTGAAACTATTTTTCCGTTATTATCCCTTCCGTCCCAGCCGTTCTGAATATCCAATTCCTTACTGCCGTCGCCGCCCCTCACAAGAAATCCTTTCAGATCGAAGATATTTGCAATGTCATACGAATTTCCGTCTTCCGGGAAATAAAATCCCATTATCGAACTTCCGTCGTTTATGAATGGGGACGGTTTGGTCTGAATTTCTCCTTTTGATACTTTATCCGTTTTAAATATTTTACCGTATTCTAAAAAAGTAAGACCGTTACTCGAAGACAAAATTGCTATTCCATTCTTTTCATCGAACACAATATCGTTTATCACATCGTCAAATAAATCAGTTCTGATTATTTCGCCGGTTACGGGAGTTGACTCAATAAAGTATTTTGGAACATAATGCCGCCATTTGAAATTATCGGGAGACAATACGCTGACTCCTTTATCGGTTGCGAACCATTTTTCATTTATGCTGTTAACTTCAACATCAAATATAACATTGCCGATCGGACCCAATTGGATCGAGTTCACATTTGAAAGTGATAAGGAAGTAGGACCCTGTTGGCTAATGCCCAAATCAATATATTTTATACCGTTGTTCGTTGCTATCCAGACTATATCCTGTTTATCCCTTAGGATATCTATTATACCTTCGCTTATAGCAAGCTGTTTTATTGGTAAGCTCTGTCCGTCGTAAATTCCGACTCCGACTCCTTCCCTTTGCCCAAACGCCTGAGACGAGCTTCCAAGCCATACCCAATACTGATTTTTGTAATAATCCACAAAAATGTCATAAGCAATGACAAAATTATCCGGTGCAAAAGAATTTTCTACGATACCTTCAGCACTTAAGACTGTTACAACGGAATCCGGTCTATAATCATTCCAATTGGTTATCCAAATATTCCCTTCTCTGTCCTCAGCTATTCCGGGATGTACCGGATATCTTGTGGACACTCCTTTTGCGCTTCCGAACGAATATTTTTTTTTATAAACATACTCAGTATCTTCTCGTTCAAAATAATTAACTCCCGCGCCCCATGTACAGATAAACAATCCGTCACCATTTGCATGAATATTTGTGGCGCTTCCCCGGGCGCTGAACATTTTTTCATGAAAAGAATTATCCGACATACGCAGATATGAAAATTTATTGCTCGTAAGATAAAGAATGTTGCCGGATTCCTGATCGATTATTGCCTTTTTTATACCCTTTTCCTTGGGAGTGTTAAAATTGTTTTCGGGTCCTTCCGTATCGGTTAATATATCATAATATGAATAACCGCTCGATGAAGTAAAATAAATCGTATTATTCAGCACTCTGAATCTGAAATTTTTGGAATCTGTTTCATCAGTTCCGAAAACAATTTCAGGAGTACCATTTAAATCTTTATTGACAGACTTTATCACTGTGGCATCTACCTGCTCCAGAGATGCATAAAATTTATCGTTGTAAAACATTCCGCTATAAAGAACTTCATTTTCGAAAACGGATTCTTTGGAAATAATTGAGTCGCTGATTGAATACAGCCCGTTATTCGAAAGTGCGTAAAGCTTATCGTCTCCAACCGCAAAACTATTAATTATTGTTCCGGCTTCTAATCCGCTTACTGTGCTCCAATTATTAAGATAGTTTATATTAGAAGAATTTTCTGATATAAAATACAATCCTGACGGCGAACACATATAGATCATATCGTTATGTACGATAACATCGCCGACATTTCCGGTCATTGTGTTTATATCGGATATTTCATATTTTTTAAATGTATCATTATATTTATATCTTGCTAATAATCCGCTTG
>JAKLPX010000064.1 GCA_022013635.1 Candidatus Delongbacteria bacterium | reverse complement strand
ACCGGGACAGAGATACCACATCGGTGAAATAACCAAAAAGCAAAAAGAGCTTTACTCGTGCTTGGATGTCAAACTATCATAGGTATAATGCTTCGGGAATGCAGGATACATTTGAAGTTGTACTATCTATCAGTACTTTTTCGGTGTAGGGATCATTACCACCGTATATGTAATACTTATCTGCATTATATACATGATCCCATTGTAGAACTACAATATCCTCATCAAAAACACTTATTTTTATATTCGAGGGTTTTAATATTTTCGACTCGTCCCCATCAGAGAATAACCAAATAAACAATCCAAAAAATAGCAGAAATGTTATAAATTTGATTCTCATAGTCACTCCTTAAATTAAATGCTATCACGCTAACAATCGAAGGGCTTTCCGAAACTGTAAAATAAAGTTAAACTCCAATAATTACAATAAAAAAAAATATTTTTTTTTTGATGATAATTATAAATATAAAGAAAGGTTTATGACTTTGAAAGTAAAGTTTAATACCTTATAATACAATTGGATTATTAAAGATGCAGGAATGCAGGTATGTTTATATATAAAAAAGGGTTAATTACACACAGACCCACAACATTGGAAAAATGACTTGACCCGTGTGATGTTTTATCTAGTAAGCTTTTTTCCATGACCGTTAGCCTCCATTAATTTTTTATCTTAGATCCCTATGTGGCAATTTAGAGCAAAAGAAAGAGGCGGTTTTCACCGCCTCAAATTAAGAGTATTTATAGCTGATTATCATTTCATCAGGATCATCTTCTGAGTTAGAGTTTTCCCATCAGCTTCGAGCATGTAGTAATAAACACCTGAATTGAATCTACTTCCATCAAACGAAACAGTGTGGAATCCCGCATTTTTTATTCCGTTGGCAAGCTCAGTCACTTGCTGCCCTGCGATGTTGTAAACACTCAGCTTAACATTAGCAGTCTTAGAGAGAGCGAACCTGATCTGCGTGACAGGATTGAACGGATTCGGGTAGTTTTGGTAAAGTTTATTCTCTTTCGGAATATTTCCTTCAACAATGTCTGCCGGTTGTGCTTTTTCACCGTCTTCGCTGATTTTATTTGTTAGAGAGGTAATAACCGAGAAATTAGTGAATGAATTACCTTTATTGTTGTTTTCTGCTTCTTTCATCATGCCGGCAATGGCAATATCAAGATCTGCAAGAAGTACATCATTGTCGTTCAATGCCTGCGTTTTCAGTTCTTCCGCAAGCAGTACGGCTGCATCGTATTTTTTACTCTTGATGCTTGCAATGACTTTCATTTCCCTATAGAACCTTTTATTGACTGTTTCGTCTCCGGATATTATGTTCTCTTCATATAGAGACATAAGCTGGTCAAGAGGCACTTCCTGTGCCGCGAGTATGTCTGTCAGTCTTGTAACTGCTATATAGTTCTCTTCGCTGTCAGGATATTTCTCGATCAGCTTTTCATATTTTTTTATCGCAAGATCTATTTTGCCGTCATTTTCAGCTTCGATAGCCTGAGCGAGCATTTTAGCCTCCAAAGTCATATCCGCATACAATGTATGGATCGGTAATCCGTCATCCGGAAATGATTGGGCTACATAATCAGCATAACTGATCCTGTAACCTTCTTGTAAATTTGGCATCCATAAGTTAAAAATATCGTCTGTGTTATCAGAGTTAATGACAGAAGCACCCCAATAGTTATACTGGGCATTTATCTTTACATACGGAGTAGTCAGGCTTTTCAACTGATCGTTCACTATCATGTTGCTTTGTGCGTAAATCGCAGGTGAGTTATCATGGTAATAGATGTTGTTCATACCATAATACATATACGCATTCGAAGGATAAACGAGTCTGATCTGGGCGTTTCTTTCATCATTAGTGTTTATTCCGTTCGCAACAACCTCGTTGTTCGCGATAATTCTATCTTCGAGATCATCTACCAAATATGGGTATGCATTGTTTCCGTTGATATAGATACCGTTCATTACATTATCCCTGATCAAGTTTTTTGTAACAATGGGGGAACATAAGATCATTACCAAACCGTGAGAGAAGTTCCTTAAAGTATTATCTCTGACCGTGCCGTTGGATGTAGCTAACCTAATTGCAACTCCGGAATTATTACCTGTAATCGTATTCTTCTCAATGTTGTAATTGCTACAATTGATCAGTTCTATACCTTTCGAGCAGTTATAAATAGATGACTTTTTAATTGTGCAACTGGTTGGAGTTCCAAGAATTCCTGTTTCGACCCCGCTGAGGTTTGCTCCGTCAATATTAATAATTCCTCCTACTTCGCAAGTGATTCCTTTCCATTTACCTATAATAGCTCTAAAATACACCATGTCATTAGTAAGATTCCTAGTTACAAGATGACCCCCATTTCGTACCACAATTTCTGCTCCGGCATTTAGTTCGGTTAATGCACCATCATCAAAATTCAAATAAGAATCTGTGTCAACAATTATCTTTGAATTCAAACCCAATATAAGAGTTGAAACAGAAAGTTTCTTCACATTAAAACTTGAGCCTGCACCTAATGTCAATTGAGAATTGGAAGTTACAGCTATCCTTGCATATGACTGTCCAATGTCACCTGTTATTTTAGCATTTCCCGTTATTAGTACCCTCGCTCCTTCTTCCAAAATTAAGTTTGCTCCTGATTCAATAACTAGTTCTGAGCCTGAATACAACTTAAATGTACAGCCAGCTTTGATTTTCAATTCAGAACCGGAATTTAATATCAGCTTAGAATTTTCAAGTAATCTTATATATTGATCACTATCCACTTCTATTTTTTGCTGATCATTTAAAGTTATTGTTCCGTCTGCAGGTACTTCATACAATGTTTTTCTGTAAACACCAGTGTTTTCAGGATTAGCCCTATAGCTTTGCCATTCCACATATTCTGCTTTACCTTCAGAATTATAAACATAAGTTGAAGCTTCGGCATCTGATGTTACAATTTCATTTATATTGTCACGATTTACATCACCGATAAATGGAGATTTGCCGTTTCCAATAAGAGGCCAACCAAGTACTGGCGTGCCATCTT
>JAKLPX010000063.1 GCA_022013635.1 Candidatus Delongbacteria bacterium | reverse complement strand
TTAATTGTCTGAAGGATCGGAGGCGTACCAGCTTTTTCTCTTGTTTCGATATCTTTTGTATAATCCTGATCGAAAAAACCCACATAGTCAACAGTTCCTCCGCCGGCGGTTGTCGGAGGCAAATCATTCCTGTATAATTTTTCATGGAAAATCAAAACGCCGGAACTTCCCGGTCCGCCCAGAAATTTATGCGGAGAAAAAAATATTGCGTCATAATAGCGATATTCATCTTTCATTACATCTATCTCAGTGTATGGAGCTATCGCGGCAAAATCATAGAAAATATAAGCGCCATTTTCATGTGCGATCTTAGCCAATCCGTAAGTGTCAGTTAAAAGTCCTGTAATATTCGATCCTGCAGAAAACGAGCAATATTTCACTCTGTCTTTGAACTTTTCCTTTTTTAGTTCCTTTTTCAGCATCTCAGTATCAATCTCACCGTTTTCGTTAAGCTCGATAACAACAATTTCGGCAAATGCTTCCCTCCACATCAATTCATTCGTATGATGTTCGTAAGGTCCGATAAAAACAACCGGTTTGTCTATGTTTATCTTGTCTATAATATTGCAAACATCGCAATTCAGTCCTTTTATGGATGTAAAAATCCTCTCTTCAGTGTGTGGCGGAATATATATTCCCAATATCTCCTGAAGTCTTTTCAGCGCTCCTGTAGAGCCTGATCCTACGCTTATGATTTTATACTCTTTTCCGGCGTTAACGCTCTCCTTAATCTTTTTTTCTGCCGCATGTAGCAGCCGAGTTAAATATTCTCCCGAATAGTCGTCGGTGGTATGGGTGTTTGCATAAGATTTTTCTATATTCAAAAGTTTATCTTCGATAAATTTTAAATTTCTTCCGGAAGCGGTATAATCCGCATAGAATAAATTCCTTTTGCCGAACGGTGTTTCATAAACGGCATAATTTCCGATTATCTGGCTTCTTAAAAACTTCGGATCAATTTTTTTCATAGCTTCTTTATCCGCTTGTTTAACAAAGCCGTAAATATAACTAAATATTATTTAAAATTCTATCTTAAATAAAAGAAAATTTTAATATTTTTTAAACTGCCAGCTAAAGCTTAAATAATTCCTTAAGATCTTTATTGGACATTTCTCCGATCCAGTTTTCTCCGGTTGCGACAGCCAAACCGGCCAATTCTTTTTTGGCATTGATCATATCGTTGATCTTTTCTTCAAAAGTTCCTTCGGATATTAACCTTGAAACTATAACATTTTTCGTTTGCCCGATCCGGTAAGCTCTGTCTGTCGCCTGAGCTTCAACCGCCGGATTCCACCAAAGGTCATAGTGGATAACATGCGCCGCTCCGGTCAGGTTTAACCCCGTACCGCCGGCTTTTAAGGAGAGAATGAATATCTTTGAAGCCGGATCGTTTTGAAAAGCTTCAACCATTTCGTCCCTTTTCTTCCGGTTTAGTGCTCCGTGAAGAAAAAAAGGTGTATGTCCGGTTTGTTCATTGATCAGTTTTACCAAAAGCTCGCCCATTTCATAGTACTGTGTGAAAATAAGGGCTTTTTCGTTATTTTCCAGAATATTTTCCAATAAGGCAAGCAGAGCAGTTGATTTACCGGAAAGTTCAGGTTTGATTTCAGATTTTTTGAGATAATGCGCAGGATGATTGCAAATCTGCTTTAGTGCTGTCATCAGTTTGAAAACAAGGCCTTTTCTCGCTATACCTTCAGACATTTCGATTTTTTCCATTATATCATCAACAATGCTTTGATATAAAGCTGCCTGATCTTTGGACAAATTGCAATAGCGGTCGGTTTCAATCTTATCCGGCAGATCTGAAATTATTGATTTATCGCTTTTCATACGCCGCATAATAAACGGTGAAGTAATCTTCTTAAAATGCGTCAGAACCTCATGGTTTTTATAGGCTTCTACCGGGATTGCAACATTTTCTCTGAAATGTTTCAAACTTCCAAGATAACCTTTATTCGCGAAATCGAAAATGCTCCAGTATTCCGTCATTCTGTTTTCTACCGGTGTGCCTGTAAGGGCAATTTTGATCTCTGCCTTAATTTTCTTTACTGCCAGCGTTTGTGCGGTTGCGGGATTTTTTATATTCTGAGCCTCATCTATAACGAGAAGATGAAATTTCTTTTTCTCAAATTTTTCCAGATCGCTTCTTAATATCCCGTAAGTAGTCAATAAAATGGTGCTGTCAATATCAGCTTTATCTCTTTGATACCCGTGGTATATTGATATTGTCAGATCAGGCGCGAATTTGGCTATCTCTTTCTTCCAGTTGGTTAAAAGGGTCGTAGGAACAACTACAAGTGCTTTGAATTCTTTTTTACAGGCTTCTTCTTTCAATTTATCAATCAAAGCGATTACCTGAATGGTTTTACCGAGCCCCATATCATCTGCCAATAGAGAACCCATTCCGAGCCTTGCGTTTTTGTATAGCCATGCATAACCCCTCTCCTGATACGGGCGAAGGTTAGCTTTGAGTCCGTTTGAAAGCGGAACGGATTTAATGTCCATAATTTCTTTGAATATTACTTTTGCTTCATCCGAAATCAGCAAAGGAGCATCGTTATATTCCCCGCTTACACCCGCAGCGAGCAGATCATTAATTCCGGCAGAATGTTTTTTTGCCTCTGCGAGCATTTTTTTAATTTCGGCAGGATTGATGAAAATATATTGATCCTTGAACTTTACCAATCCTGATGCATTTTTTGTCAGGCTGACAAATTCGTTCAGATCAAGATGTTTGTCTCCGATCGAAATTTTATAATCAAAAGAGAGCATTTCATCAAGCGAGAGATAGGATACAATTTTATCTTTTTTTGCAGTCAAACTCAACGCTAATTTTGGATTAAGGATATTATTGAGAGATTTAGGCAGTATAACTTTTATGCCCGTTAATTTTATCAGCGGTATGACATTTTGTAGGATTTGCCCGGTTTCACTAAGTGATTTTATTATCTTATTCCTGCCCTTACTGTCTATGTAGCCTGTTATCTCTGGAATAAAACCGGTCATCATACCTGCCGTCCGGACAAATCCGGTTCTGTACTGAAGGTATTCTTTTCCGCTAACAATTTTTTTATAAGTCACTGGCTTTTTTAAAATATCTTTTCCGATCTCAGCCGAAAGAGAAATCTTGAATTCTTCGGTTTTTGATTCTTCTATCACTATCACCGGGTTAATTTCTCCCGAAATAAAATGAAGTTTTGACAGCCACAGAGAGATGGCGGAAGGAAGACTTTTTTTATCAAAGTCGGAAAAACAGACAGCCTGCTGAGCGAAAAATAATGAATTGATCTCTTCGATGTTCCCTGAGAACAGCGGGGAGGAAAATTCTTTTTGTGCAAAGCTGAGAAAATAATCAATAAAGCATGAAATGATCTCTTCAACAGCAAATACATCATCGGTTTTTGTCAGTGAAAAATTATTCTCCGCAAAAACCGGCATTTTGTTATCAAGAACAAGTTTCTGCAATTTTAGCATTTCATCATTGATTTTTTTTGCCGAAAGAACCGTTTTTCTAGGATCGTTTTTTCTTACCCGAACTTTTACAGCGTTGGAAGAAACTGTTTTATTAATTATGTCTGATGCTGTTTTTTCGGACTCGATCATGAACAGACATGACGGGATCATTTTTACAAGATTATCGAAAATTTCTTTTACAATGTCTGACTGAACAGCCGGACGCCAGCGTATTTTGTATATATCGCTGTATCCCATATAAACTATTTCGGGAATGCAGGCTCCCTGTTTTGCGAGAATCAGAGAGAAGTGATAGGACAGCCACCAGAAAACCGTTTTTTGAGAATAATTTTTTAAAGCCCCGACCGGGATAGTCTGTAAATAACAGGCAAGTTCATCGGCAAGTGTATTTAGAAATAAATTAGTTCCAGTTTTCTGATAATAAAAAGGTGTCATGCTTTTCAGGCAGTAAAGCATATTAAATTCAGTTTCATAATTCAGGACTGAATCGGCCTCTTCATGATTATAGATTTGTCTTTCTGCCAGCTTTGACAGTGTCTTATAAAATTTTTCTAACTGTTTCTTAAAATCTTTTTTTAGTCCTATCGGAGGATTATCGCTTATCAGGCTTATAAAATTCTGGTACAGCACTGGAATTTTACTAAAATCAATTTTATCTGCTATAGCCAAATAAT
>JAKLPX010000062.1 GCA_022013635.1 Candidatus Delongbacteria bacterium | reverse complement strand
CGAATCTAATCTGACCAGTATATCATATTCCTTTAATTTATCTAAATTCCCTTTTCCTTCTATCCTGCCGCTGATAATTCCTGTTAAAAAATCATTTTTATTGTCGGGTATCAGGTAAGAATAATCCCAGTTTTCAAATTTTGTCACGAATGAATATTCTTTTGACTTTAGATCAGCTTTTGCATTTATTCCAAATCCAATATCCGCGTAAATATCCGCAATCGAGTTCTCAAATCCGATATCCAATTTGAGTTCCGGCAGATTTGTATCCTTTACAATTGAATTATTTAGAAGAACTTTTCCTTTTACCGTCGGATTCTTAATATGTCCTCCGGCTTCGATATCAAAGCTGAGATCGCCTTTGAAAAGTTCTTTGATCTGAGGATAAAGTAAATCTACTTTAAGGTTTTCAGTCCTGATCCTTGATTTGAATGTCTTTAGATCGGTAATCCTGCCGTCAGCAATGATATTACTTCCTCCGCCTGTAATGTTCAGGCTGTCCATGATAATATCTTTCCCTGCAAATGTTCCTTTAACCGAAATTTTTTCTATCTCTACCCCTGAATAATTTATTCCGGTTGTACTCAAACCATAATTTCCTGCTAAAGAATTCATTTTACCTTTTGCGTCAATATTAAAATTGATCTTTGTATCTATATCCGGATAAAATCTTTTGGATTTGATATTACTTCCGACAAGATAAATATCAATTTTAGGGTCTTTTAATATCTTCCAGTTCTTATCAAATAATTTTGATTTGCCTTTAAGGCTTATAAATGAACTGTCCATTCTAAGATCAAGTTTTTTTACTTCGACAGACCCTTTGTCATTCATTGAAGCGATAATATCAACACCTGAGAATTCATAATCCTGCCATTTTAGTTTACCTGTTTTGAGATCAAAAAAAGAAACAAAAGTTTCTTTTTCCCAATTTACATCGGCTTTGATCTTAGCATTACTGCTCAATGAAAATTCTTTGAATTTGAACGGACTCAGGTCTGTATTCAGTACCACTTTTGCGGTTATATCTTCAGGTTTTATGCCTTTACCTTTAAGATCCAATCCGCAGTCAAGTCTTATATCAGGCATATCGGGAATGTTACTCAGGCTGAATTTCTCGGCTTTGATCATTAGATCGTATATTGTTTTCTCAAATTCCGGCTTTGATGAAATTAATCCTTTTTCAAAAACAGAGCTCAGGTCTAATATTCCGTCAATATTAAATTTCTCGTTCCCGCCTTTATGCAGATCAGTTTTTAAATTCAGTATCTTATTTTTATATTTAGCAGTTAGGTCAAGCGAATTGACCTGCTGTCCGTAAATCACGCCTGACGGATGCTTTACTGAAAAGTCAAGTTCCGGATAATCAAGCTCTCCCTTAACGGTAGCTGAGATCGTAAATTTTCCTGAATCTTTCGAAAGAAATGCCGATCTGTCGAACAGTTTGCCGGTCTCAAGTTCCGCGGAAAGTTTCATGTCAAAAATCGGCAAAGTGAATAATTCATAAATATTCCCGTTGAAGGAAATATCCAGTCCTTCAGTCTTGAAATTTGCCGGATCTATTTCAAGCTCGGAATTTTTCAAAATTACCTTCAGAATGTCGTTGTAAACCGTTTTGTTTAAATCACCGGAATTAACCCTAATTTCAGAACCGGTCATATCAAGCGAGTATTTTTTTTCTTTGACATCCGCTTTTGCACTTATATGATTGTTCCTGAAACCGTATTCTGCAGATTTCTCCATATCTTTATACATAATATCTGCACTTATAATTTCAAATTTATTTATTACAAGGTCTAATGGTTTCTTAACCTTATTTTCATCCGGTAAAATTTCTTTATTCCCGTTTTTCGTTATTAATGAATTTATCTGATCGCTGCTAATATCTGCGTGAAGATCTTTGATGATCAAAGAATCAACTACATACTTCCCCGAAAACAACGGTTTATATTGAACATCAATAAATAACCTTCCGATCCTGCAAATTTCTATGTTTTCTTCGCCGAAAATTCTTAAGCCCTCCAAAAGAACTTTCCCTTTGAAAATATTAAGATTGAATTTATTTAATTCTATCCTGAACGGAGAATATTTATTAGCCGTATCTACAATAGTTCCTCTGCCCCGATCCGTATTTATGAAAATAAAAAGTCCTGTAATCAGAACTACCAGCCCTGTCAGCAAATATACCGAATATTTTAATATCTTTTTAATAATTTTTATCCTTACCTGTTTCAAGCTTCTAAATATAATATATATATATATTTATTTCAATATCATTATGGGATGTTCTCCTTCTTTTAAAATTTAACTGCTACTGACCATTTACACAAAATGATTTGCACACCCTCTTCAGGAACATAACTGATTTCCTCCCTTGCGAATTCATTAAATTATGACTAAATTCCGTAATTAAAATGGTGGCATAATGACAGATTACAAAGCATCTTTAATATCAGAACTTAAAACAGCGATCGATACCGTCACATTTATCCGGCTAATTCTATCCTCGCCCGATGATAAATCCGGTGATCTGAATAAAATTACGACCAGGCTTGTTGAAGTTAAAAACAAGCCCAGATTGTCCTTCCTGTATAGTCATAAAACAAAAACCGTAACAAAGAACTTTGATATTGAAGCCGGTGTTTCACTTATCTCAGAGCTTTTCGGTAATAATTTCTCCAACTGCGTAATTTTCACTACAGAAAACGATCTTTCTTTTAAAAGATCAAAAAAAGGTAAGATCTTATTTAATAAATTAAAACCTGCTCATGCAGATTGTGATTTTACTACTAATCATAACCTAAAAAAGATCAAAATGATCAAGATCGAGAATAATATATATCTTGAAAGACTCGGTGTAGTGAAAAGAGGAAAAGTATTTGACGGTATGAGCGGTAAATTCAGGCAAATAAACAGGTTCGTCGAGACAATTGACGGTCTGCTTGATGGTTCAGATCTTAAAGTGAAAAAGAATTTGTCGGTATATGATATGGGCTCGGGCAAAGGTTATCTGACTTTTGCGGTTTATGATTTTCTGGTGAACGAGCTTAAGATCGAAGCAGATGTTACTGGTATTGAATATAGAGAAGATCTAGTAAATATATGTAATAATATTGCAGCTGAATGCGGTTTTGAAAACCTGAAATTCATTCAAGGAAGTATCGGAGATACCGCAATTGAAAACTGCGATATTCTTATTGCACTGCACGCCTGCGATACGGCAACAGATGATGCCATCTACAAAGGAATCATATCCGGCACAGAAATAATAATCGTTTCCCCTTGCTGCCACAAACAGATAAGAAAGCAGCTCGACATTACAAATGAGCTAAAAGAAATAACGAAGCACGGTATTCTGGAAGAGCGGATGGCTGAAATGGCCACTGATACTCTCAGATCTCTGATGCTTGAAGCTCATGGATACAAAACACAGATTTTCGAGTACATTTCGGATGAACACACTCATAAAAATATTATGATCACAGGCGTCAAAAGAAACAAGATCACAGACAAGTACATATATCTTGATAAAATCGAAAAATTAAAGGATTTTTTCGGTATAAAAAGATTCTATCTCGAAGATTTATTCAATAAATGAAAATATTTTAGCTCCCCTCGCACTTTAAATGGGTAAATAATGTTCATTGATTGCACTAAAATCAAATTTGCTTTTAGCTGATCAAGTTCAATTCCGCTTTTTCTTTTCCGATAAAGAAAAGATATTTTTTGACTACCTTATCATGGTAGATCTTTGATAAAGCTTTAGTGTAGATATTGACCTGATCCCGATATTTTTTTAAAGTGTCTTCATCGGGAAATTTATTCAGGTATGTTTTGTAATCAAGAACGGCTATCTGTTTCTCACCGATTAGAACAAGGTCAATATATCCCTGAACTTTCCGGTCTTCGATATCTATGATATTTTTCTCGCAGAGCTGTTTTCCGCTTTGTATTATAGTCATGAAATCATTGTTCTGTCTGATATTTTCGATCATTCGTTGAATAGTTTTCATGTTGATGCCTGAACTTTCGGTATATGTCTTTTTAAAGGCAATTAATTCCGCCTCAAGATTGAAATCCGGCTTTATTATCTCTGTTATTTTCTTACTCAAGAAAAGGTGAATGAAATTACCTGTTTCAATAACGATATTATTACCGGTTTCATGCGTAATATCGTCATCTTTATGCGCAATTCCGGTTGCTGAATCTATCTCTTTTTCCTGAGTCTCAAGCGAAATCTGATATTCTTTTTCCACATATATTTTGAAAGTATTTTCTTTGTCTTCCTGAGTATCGATATAAAAACTCAGATCGAACTCTGTCACAGGTATCTGAAGAAAAGTAAAACCTGATATAAGACCGTTATTTTCAAGCCCATAGTCTTTTAAATATTTCGCCCAGTTCAATGACTTATTTTTATCGAAATCCCCGATTTCGTCTTTCTTTGTTGATAATAACACGGTTAATGAACTTTTGGCTCTGGTCATAGCTACATAAAGCAAATATGCATTTTCCCTTATCTGAAATTCTTTGTTCTTCGACCTGATATATTCGTTTAAGAAGAAATTTCTTTTATTCTGGCCGGTAACGCTTTTGTACCCCGACATTGAAAAATCAATATAATTATGATCTTCTTCCCAGAGATTCAGATAATTAAATAAACTTCCTCTGTTATTATCATATTCATCAACATTCGCCAGGATCAGGTTCTCAAACTCCAGGCCTTTTGCGCTATGAACAGTCATAATAGTCACTGCTTTGGGATTATAAACAACCACACCGGTGGAATTATTCTTTATGCTCATTTCAAGTTCGGTTATAAATCTTTCTTTGTCATTTCCGGTATCAGAAAGTATCTCCAACAGTTTTTCGAGTACGATCTCAATGTTCTCAACTTTCGAGCCATGATCTCTGAATGAGCCTAAATACTCACGATATACTTTGCTGTAAAATATCTTAAAGATAATTGCAGTAATGTCATCCTGAACTTTAATTTCTTCATATATTTTTTCATGATCCGGTATAAATTCTATCTCAGACAATTTTAGTATCTTCATGCCTACTTTTATAATATTGATAAACTCAATGACTTCATTCAGCCTGAAAAGATCCCGTTTTAAAATCAGTGCGTAAGGAATGTACTTTTTTCTGAAAGCCTCGGTAATAAATCCGATATGAGCGTATTTTCTTATTAAGATCGCCCAATCTCCATAATTTTCCTCATTCAAACAGTTCTTCCCGATCGTTTCAGCCACAAATGCAGCTTCTGACATTTTCATCAGTTTATTATTTTCTCCGATGCTTAATTTATCCAATCCGCTGCGAATGTCTTCCGGACAGAATATATTAATAAAATTTACAGCTTTATCATTCTTGTTTTTATCTTTTGCGGCTTTTGACATTTCCGATTTTTGAATAATCGCGTATTCTTTTCTGACTGACTCGCCGAATAGACCGTTGTTAAAATTTACGATATCGGGAGATGATCTGAAATTATCTGTGAATGTAAGTTTATTGTACATATTCAGGTATTT
>JAKLPX010000061.1 GCA_022013635.1 Candidatus Delongbacteria bacterium | reverse complement strand
TTTCTAAACTATCTTCAAACTTTGCAAAAGAACCATCACTAGAAGTAATTCCTACATACCAAGTATGAACATCTCCTGGATGAATTCCTCCTTTAGTATTTTCTTTTGAACGAACTTCTTCTTCTAAAGATCTTTGAACACTATTAATTAATTGTTTTTGAGGTCTTGCATCATTAACAACGCCACCATCATAAACAATTTTAACACTTTTTACATCATTCTTAGATTGAATTGTATAAAAATAAACTCCTTTTGAAAGACCATTAGGATTAAATAAAACAGTAGTATAATTATCTCCTTTCTCAATAGTCATATTGCCTTTTATTTTTTCTCCTTTAACATTAGAAAGAAAAAATTCAGCATCAGTACCGCCATAAATTAAATTAGTAGCGTTAAAAACAGTAGCAGTAGCATCTCCAACAGTTGAAACAACATCATCAATACCAGTCATACCTAAGTATAAATTATTAATATCATAAATTCCATCTTTATCAAGATTAGTTTTCAAAGTGTCCATAGGAAAGGTTTTATTTACAAATACAACTTCAGAACCAATAGTTCCTCCATTCATATTAGGTAAATAAGTTGAACCAACAACTTTGACATTAATATCGTAGTGTATTGATAAACTGCTTTCATCATTTATAGCATTGTCCGATATACTTTCGATTTTGACAGAATAATCTGTATCTGTTATAAGATCTGTCGGTATTGTCCAGTCATAATTACCGTCCGAAGCTGTTGAAACGGCAATATCTCTGTTGAAAATCCCACCTTTGTATAGCTTGATATTCACATTTTCGGATATATTGTCTGACCAAGTTATAGTGTGAGTTGTGCTCAAAGACCAGCTTTCTGTTCCGTTCGGAGCTGTTATAGTTATGTATGGAGCTTCGTTTACAGTAACTGACACGCTGTCTTTATCTATATCCTCACCATCTGTGGCTGTGCATTTTATATAAAATGTTCCTGTAGCTGCAGGAGCTGTCCATGTTACGCTTGAACCCGTTCCGGTTATTGACCCACCTGTTTTATCCCATGCGTAGGAAATATTATCACCGTCAGAATCGGTTGCTGCACATACAATTGTTGAGGTTCCGTTCGGATAAACGGAGTTGGGATTCGCCGTTATAGAATTGATCACTGGCGGATTGTTCGGGATTTCTGTTATTGAAAAGTTCGCGTTGCTTTCATCGAAAAGAGTTGGAGTGTCAATGCTTGTTATTCTGATCTTATAGTCCGTTCCGGGTGTCTGAGTTGACAAAATTGTCCAGTTGTAACTGCCTGTACTCACTGTTGAGGCTGAAATAACACTGTTTTGGATACCGCCTTTATAAAGTTCGATTTTAACATTGCCGGGTATATTATCAGTCCATGTAACAGATTTTATAGAACCTGCTTGCCAGCTTTCGGATCCGTTCGGCGAAGTTACGGTTATGTTTGGTGGGAAAAAAAGTTTAACTGTCAAAGAATCCCATGTAGTTCCTGAATCATCATCTTTCGCTTCTGCCGAAATTGTATGAAAACCTTCGCTTTTGCCTGTTGTGTTCAGAATTGTATTAAACGGAAGATCAGTAACTTTAGAAATTTCAGTTCCGTCAAAGAAAAAAATCACCTCTGAAACTTTACCGTCAGTATCTTGAGCTTCTGCTGTAATGGTAATATCTGTTCCTATAGGATGTTCAGTACTGTCTGCCGGAGCGGTGATGCTGATTGACGGCGGATTGTTTTTTGGTGCGGTAGTATTGTCCTTTGAACAGGAAATTAAAATAATTAAGCTTAAAATGAAGAGCGTAATTGATAAATAGATATATGTTCGCTTCATTTTTTTATATAATCCTGCAACCATTTTTCCTCCGCATTATAATTCCCATATTTTCTTTAGCGTTAAAGATAATACTTCGGATCGTATAAATCAAGAATATTACTTGTTGAGAGCCGGTTGTTTTGTTATATTTGTTTATTATAAAAAAGGTTGGAAGATGGATATTGATGAGCAAATAAAATACTGGACAGAAATATCAGAATATGATCTTTCTACTGCTGATGTAATGTTAAAAAACAAAAAATATTTATATTTAGGCTTCATGTGTCATCAAGCAATAGAGAAAATCTTAAAAGCTTACTTTGTATGTAAAATAAAAAATATCCCACCTTATATTCACAATCTTACAAAATTATCAAAATTATCAGGACTAGATCATGATTTTTCTGAAGAACAGAAAGAGATACTCGATGTCTTGGAACCTTTAAATATTGAAGCCCGTTATCCGACTTATAAAGACGAGATTTTCAAATCATTGAATGAAGCAAAATGCAGACAAATATTAACTAATACAAATGAGCTTTACTTATGGATAAAAAACAAGCTATAGAAAGCGTAAAAGAATATTCAATTCTTATTAGAAATGTTCTTGATCCCTATAAAATTTATTTATTCGGGTCTTATGCTAATGGAAATTGGAATGAATTTAGTGATATTGATGTAGCCATTATTTTTAAGAATCTGAATAAAGACTATCTTGATGTTCTACAGAACCTGTATAAGCTCAGAAGGCAGGTTAATGATAATATCGAACCTGTTTTGTTGGATTTCTATAATGATCCTAGCGGTTTCATGCATGATATTATGGAGAATGGTGAGGAAATAATTTTACCTTAATTGCAAATCCTATAAAAAATATCAATAATCAAACAAAAAATATTATTAGAAAGAATCCTGCCCTGTCAATTTTCCGCTATGAATTCTTTTATCCTTTTCCCTGCCTCAATGATCTCGTCTTCAGGCCTTGCAATATTAAATCTAACCCACTTCTGCCCGTTATCCGAAAAATGTATTCCCGGAACTGTCGCAACTTTTTTTGATTCATACAAGTCCATTGAGAATTTAAGTCCGTCATCGAGTTTTTCAGGCAATTTTGCCCAAATAAAATATCCTCCGTCAATGTGCGGGAATGTAAAGCCACAGTCGAGTATAATGTCGTGCAGCAGCAGAAACGATCTTTTGATCTTTTTTCTTAGATCTGCGACATATTCTTTCCCGAAATCATATTTTTCAAGATATTGCGCGACCGCTTCCTGAAGAATGGAAGGTGCACATAAGCCTGTATAATCATGTATCAGTCTGATCTTGCTCATGTGATCCGCCGAACAGATGAAATAGCCTATCCTCCACCCTGTAATTGATAATAGTTTGGAGAAGCTGTTTACATAGAAAAAATATTCGCTGTCAAAAACAGGCTGAAAAGGCGGATCTGAAAAATAAATTTCGCTGTAAACTGAATCGGCTATCACATACACACCGATTCTTTCAGCGATACTTTTCAATTCTCGCATTTCTTCCTCTGTCCAGATCGTGCCCAAAGGATTTCCTGGAGAATTAAGGAATATCACACCTATATTTTCCTTTTTCACGAAAAGCTCGAGTTCATTTAGATCAACTCTACCGGTTTCCGATGTCGGGAAAACTCTAAACTCCCTGCCGAAAATTTCCGGTAATCTGCTGTAACTTTCATAAACAGGGTCGAAACCAAGTACCTTTTTGCCTTTTTCCATTACGCCGGACAAATATGTAAAAATAAGTGAGACAGCTTCGGTCGCTCCGTTGACGATCATGATATTATCTTCGTTGAAGCCTTTATACTTATCCATGATTAATTTGATAAGTCTTCCGTTGCCGTTACCGGGTGCGTATTGATGGATATTTTCTTTTGAAATATCACTCAAAATTTCAAGCAGTTCAACCGGCGGTGAAAATCCCGGTATTCCCTGCGCAAGATTTATTCCGCCGTATTTTTTTACTTTATTGCTCATCAGACTGATATAAGATATTTTTTTCATTTCGCGGACTCCAGTTTCTAACTTTTCCAAACTCCATGCAAATATAAACAATAAGAATCAATTATCAAATTATTTGCTCTTATTTTACTTTTATTTTCTTTACTATCACATTATATTTCAATACATTAAAAGCGCGGGTAACTGGAAATGAATCTTTTCAAAGACATAATAGGACAGAAAATAATTACGAAGAATCTCTCAAATTCGGTCATAAATAATAAACTGCATCATGCGTATTTGTTTACCGGTCCGGCGGGAATAGGCAAAGAAGCAGTGGCGCTTGAACTTATAAAAATTCTAAATTGCCGAACAGGAAAAGGAACATCGGGATACTGCGGCGAATGCAGATCCTGTAAAGAACTCATTTCATTTCGTTCGGACGATTTACTATACATATTTCCGACCATAAACAAAGCTGCCGACTCCGATAAGATAATTAAAGATAAATCCGATCTAGTTAACGCGGAATTAAAAGAAAAATCTAAACTCAAAGGTTATTATAAGTTCAGTTTCAAAACCGGAAGATTCATAACTTTATCACAGATTGATGAAATAAGATATTTTGCAAGATATAATTCAATTAATAAGTCGAAGAAATTTGTAATTATCAACTCCGCGGAACTCATGAACAAGGAAGCTCAGAATTCGCTTTTGAAAATTCTTGAAGAACCCCCTGCGGATATCTTTTTTATCCTGATTTCAGAGAATCCTTCTTTTGTTTTGGATACGATAAGATCGAGATGCCTGAATATCCCGTTTCCTCTGCTTTCGGAAGAGGATATAAAAAAATATCTTGTTAAATATCATCCGTCTGTTGAAGAAAATATGACAGACGATCTTGTATCGAATTCCTTCGGCAGTATTGATACGCTTACTAAACTTTTGACCGATTCCGGAAGCCGTCTGATTAGTCTTCATGAAGATCTTTACGGCATTTTTTTCGATTCACTGCCTCCGAAAACAGTCAATCTTATTGATTCGTTTTTGGAAGAAATCAAATTTTTATCTGATACCGAAATTGATTTTATTTTACGAAAAACTTTAAACAAACTGCTTTCTTCAACTTTCGGGGATAATAAAAAAGACTCCGGCGAAGGCAAGAAAATCATTATGACCGATTTTGAAAGATTCGGCGCAATGTACAGAAGGAATATAAATCCGAGACTATTATTGATCAACCTTTATTTAAATTACAGAGAGGAATACAAAAAGTGGAAAACCAATTAAATCAAGATATAATAAACGACATAATTTCTCCTACTACAGACACTTCCGAATTAACGACTGATGACAGAAAGGAATTTTTGATCGAAACGAATTTTAAAAGCGTGAGAAAGCATTATTTTTTAAATCCTAAAGCGATACCGCTAAAGGTCGGCGAATATATTATCATCGAATATGAAGGCGGAGAAGATATGGGGATCGTCAGCGGGATCACCGTCAAACAGCTTAAAAGAGAAAATATTGATGTTATGGGCAATATTATCCGAAAAAGCAATCAGATAGATATGCGGAGACTTGAAGAGAACAGAAAGATAGAGGACAGCGTACTGATTAACGCCAGGAAACAAGCTAAATCTCTTAATCTAGAAATGAAATTCATTGATATTGAGTATAAATTCGACAGGAAGAAACTGGTTTTTTATTTTACAGCCGACGGAAGGGTGGATTTTCGGGAATTGGTAAAAATATTTGCAGGGGAATACAAGACCCGAATTGAACTCCGGCAGATAGGAGTAAGAGATGAAGCTCAGAAAATCGGAGGGATCGGCATTTGCGGACGGGAACTCTGCTGTTCACAGTTTTTAACAAATTTCGTCTCTATAAATGTGTCAATGGCCAGAGACCAAAACCTTTTTGTTAAACCAGAGAAATTTTCAGGAGCATGCGGAAAATTACAATGCTGTTTAAAATACGAACACGATTTTTACCTGAATGAAAAAGAAGGCATCCCGGATACAGGTTCTGAAATCATGACTGAAAAAGGTAAGGCTTCCATTTCTTTCATTGATGTTTTCAATAGAACAGTTACGCTTGAATATGAAGGCGGAGAAACTATTATCGTTAAAAAAGACGATTTAATAAAAAAACTTGAAAAAGAATATGTTATTCTCAGGAACAGCAGAGACGATTATAATAAGAACGGTTCCGAATGTAATAACTGTCCGAAAAGCAATTTTTTAAGCTATGACGGCGATGAAGGAAAAGAGAATATCATTCCTGCGGACAAAAAAAGTAAAACTGCAAAGAAGGGAGATTAAATTGTCAAAAAGATCGGAAATTCAGAATTATATCAAGCTTAATGGCGATCAGAATTATATTAATAGTCTTT
>JAKLPX010000060.1 GCA_022013635.1 Candidatus Delongbacteria bacterium | reverse complement strand
TATTAACGGAATATTATGCAGCAGTAATAATTATAGTACTGAAAAATTTGTTTTTAATAGTTTTGGCGATTCGGATGGTTCAAGAAAAGATATGTTTAGATTCTTTAGGAAAGTTCAGAAAATATTAGAAGATGCAACACCATTTAAAGATTTAAATTTAGCTTACATAAAGATTTTAGAAGATAAAAATAGGGAAGTTGCTGAAAAATGCGGTAAATTGGTATGGAAAAGTTTTAAAAATGAAATAAATTACTTCCAATTATCCGATTCTGAAAAGAATTTAGCCGATTTTTTAATTGAACTCGATTATTTGCAAATCAGGAAGGGAAATAAAGAATTACTATGCAATGTCCCCGTATTTGAAAATGATGATTATAAGATTATTGATGAAATTTCAGAAATTATTCTTAATGACATATATGAGATAGTTAAAATAACATTTGAAAAATTTCATGAGAAAGCTACAAATTTTACAGCAATAAAGCATAAAGTAGATTTTAAAGAAATATCAATCGAACTATGGCATCAAGTTTTTGGATTCACAAACGAATATTTAGCTGAAAAAGGATTTGTACAATCTCCGATTTACAAAGAAAATGAGGGCAGATATTTAAAAAGTCTTAACATAAGTAAATAAAACCGCAGGATATTTGCACATAAAAAAAACGGGACTTTTTTGTCCCGTTCTTTCTAAAAAACTTATTTGATCTTTTTAGCCAGTTCAAAGCCTCTTCTTAAAGCCTTCTCGTTCAAGGGGATCAGATCGTGCCTTCTTGCAGGCAATGTTTTCTTAAGGCCTTTGATTACACTCTCAATACTTATCGAATCTGTTTTCTGAATGAAAGCTCCCAAAAGTATCATACCCATAATCAATGGATTTCCGAGCTTGTTTGATTCTTCATAAGCAGGAATAGGAACTATTTTAATATCTTTCCTTTTAGGCGGATTATGGATATTCGTAGATTCCCATATTAAAATTCCGCCGGGATTAACTTTAGATTCATATTTATCCAATGAAGGCTGATTCAATGCAACGACCGTACTGTATCTCTCCAAAATCGGAGAGCTGACCGGTTTATCGCTGACGGAAACGGTACAACCGCATGTTCCGCCTCTCATTTCGGGTCCATAAGTCGGCATCCAGCATGTCTGTTTTCCTTCAAGCATGGCGGTATAAGCCAAGTTTTTTGCTATTGTAAGAACACCCTGTCCGCCAAATCCTGAAAACATAACTTCCTGTAACATTATTTTATCCCTCCTTCAGTTTTTATATCTCCGAGAGGATAGAATTTCAACATATTTTCTTCCCACCATTTGTAGGAATCAACAGGTGTCATTTTCCATCCTGAAGGACAGTTTCCGACCAATTCCACGAATGAAGTTCCTCTTTTGTTTAAGGAATTATCAATAGCTTTTTCGATCGCTTTTTTCAGTTTTCTTACATTAACCGCGTTGTTTGCTGCCTGCCTGGTAACGAAGCAGGTACCGTCAAATTCCTTAACGATATCGGCAACTTTTAACGGCATGCCTGATAATTTGCAATCCCTACCGTCAGGTGATGATGATGTGACTTGACCCGGTAAAGTTGTGGGTGCCATCTGACCGCCTGTCATACCGTAGATAGCATTATTGTAAAAGAAAATTGCTATATTTTCGCCTCTGTTACAGGCATGAAGAGTTTCTGCCAAACCGATAGATGCAAGATCTCCGTCTCCCTGAATTGTGAATACAGCGTGATTAGGCATTACTCTTGCGATTCCGGTTGCGAGAGCGCACGCTCTTCCGTGAGCAGCTTCCTGCATATCACAGTTGATGTAGTCGTAAGCAAATACGGCGCATCCCACAGGCGCTACTCCGATAATTTGATCCTGAATACCTTTTTCGTCAATTACCTCCTGAATCAATTTTTCAAGAGTTCCATGAGCGCATCCGGGGCAGTAATGCATGTCTTTTTTTTGAAGGTTCGGTTTTTTCCAAACTACTTCAAATTTCTGACCGTTTTTTGTTATTGTTTCACCCATTATATTAAGCTCCTGTTTTTTGTTATTTACTTTATATTGCCAAGCATTTTTTTCGTTTTTGCTATAATTTCGTCCGTTGAAAGAACAATACCTCCTGTTTTTCCGTAATGCTCAACAGGTATCTTACATTCTACTGCAAGCTTAACATCCTCTATCATCTGCCCTACATTCATTTCAATTGACAAATAAGCTTTTACCTTCTTAGAGTATTCTTTAATTATTTTTTTAGGGAACGGCCATACCGTTTTAGGTCTGATAAGTCCTACTTTCAAACCTTGAGCTCTTGCAAGGTCAACCGCTTTTTTCACGATCCTTGAAGAAAGTCCGTAGGCAATGTATCCGATCTCAGCATCATCCATTTGATAGAGTTCATAATCAACTTCATTTTTTTCAATTATCTTATATTTTGCTTGAAGTTCGTTGTTCTTCGCTTCCATCACTTCCGGTTGAATAAAGAGCGATGTCAACTGCACCGGTTTTCCTCTCTTTGCCACACCGCCGATCGTTGCCCATGTAGTATCAAATTTCGGTCTTTTATAATTTTTCTTGAATTCAACGGCTTCCATCATCTGACCTAAAGCTCCGTCAGAAAGGATCAAAACGGGATTAAGGTATTTTTCAGACAGATCGAAAGCTTTATAAACCATGTCTGCCTGCTCCTGAACGGAATTTGGGGTTAATACTATAAGACGATAATCTCCGTGACCTCCGCCTTTTACAGCTTGAAAATAATCTCCCTGAGACGGTTGAATAGTTCCAAGCCCCGGTCCGCCTCTCTGAACATTTACCAAGACACATGGAATCTGAGCGCATGCTATATAAGATATTCCTTCCTG
>JAKLPX010000059.1 GCA_022013635.1 Candidatus Delongbacteria bacterium | reverse complement strand
TCAAAAAGCTCCAGATATTTCTTTCCCCTGATATCGTACCTGCCCGTTTTATTTATCAGAAATGCATCCTGAAGATACGAAATATAATTTTGAACAGTTTGTACACCTATCCTTATCTGCTGAGATTTTAAGTAATCACTTATCTTTTTTGCCGTTGTTATGCTTGAGCAGTTGTCAAAAATGAATTTAGTTATCATTTCAAGCAATCCGACATCTCTTATCTGATGCCTTTCGACTATATCTTTAAGAAGTATCGTATTATAAATTGAATTTACATACTGGAATACAACATCATCGTTAAAATTCAGATAGTGAATACCCGGGAGACCTCCGTATTTCAGATACAATCCGAACTCTTCGTCAAATTTAGATTTATCTTCGATTTGTCTGAATTTTAAAAACTCTTTAAAGCTCAAAGGGAACATTTTAATTGTGATATACCTTCCTGTCAAAAGCGTGGCGAACTCATTAGAGAACATGCGGGAATTGGAACCTGTAAGATAAATATCTGCCAAGTTTTCGGCAAGAAGTGAGTTTACGGCTTTTTCCCAGTTGCCGATCTCCTGAACTTCGTCTATGAAAAGGTATTTCCGGTTTTTGTTCTTTCTCAGATTACTTTTAATGTATTTATACAGATCATCGTAATTTTTAATAAAATCAAATTCGATCAATTCCTTGTTTATATAAATTATATCTTTCTTATCTGATCCATTCTCAATAAATCTGTCAGCAAGCATCTTCATAAATGTGCTTTTACCGCTTCTTCTCATTCCTGAAATGATCTTTATTACAGGCTTGTTTATAAACGGTTCTATCTTACTGAAATATTCTTCTCTTATTATCATACGATACTCCTAGCGGTTCAACTTATGCAATAAACTTTATCAATATAACACAATAGTTTAACTTATACAAGAAACTTTTTTGATTATCATTTATTTACTCTAATTTATTCAAAATTAGATCCATCTCGTCCTTATGCTCAAAATAAACTTTACATTGCTTACACCTGCTTATCATTGAATCACGCCATTCAATCTTTTCTTTACAATCAGGCATATTATTATAAAATTCTGACCAGTCATACTCCCAGCAGCCGATCTTTAGATCGAAAGGGGGGCATTTTGCTGAAGCAGGTACCTTTCCCCTATTGAAAGGGCAATTATTTATTTGATAGCATTTTTTAGTCATAAAATTATCCTTTAATCGTTTAATAGAAATTATAAGTGCATATTTTTATTTTGCTTTATATTCAGTTCCGGGCTCGGCTACAGAAGATATATCGACATATCCATTTATCCATAGCTCTGATTCCGAAAGATCGATTTCATCATCCCAAATAATACCATATCCGCCTATATCCACTTTGACTGTTCTAAAAAAACCTTCATTCTTTAGAGGATAAAAGGCATCTTTCTCAAACAGGGGTTTGCAGTCATAAATTTTTACATCGCCCGATAAAAATACAACACGCAATTTATAGTCCGGAATCGCTTTTACTGATTTGATTTTCGGATAATCCATTATTCTAACCCCGGTAATTTCACGATCGTTTTTGTATCCCACATTTGTTGAAGCTCATTTTTATAAAGTAAAGCCCATTCTTTTACTAACGATCGAGCTTTGAGAGGCAGATCACCTTCCATCATTTCCAAGTGATTGATCTCGAAAACACCGTTAAATTCGTTATAGATGGCATGAAAATGCGGAATTCCGTGTTCATTGAAATACATTTTTATAAGAATACCGTAAAACCTTGCTATAACAGGCATTTGAAACTCCAATTTTCTATAATATACAAATATTTATTATTCAAATCAAGTAAGGCATGAATTCGTAATGGATTAATCTTTTACATAATGAAAAGTGAGAGAGCTTAGAATCACATCAAAAGAATTGTCTTCAAACTCCATATCTTCAAGTGATGTTTGAATATACTTAATCCTGTCACCAGAGAATTTTTCTTTTCCGACAGCTAACATTTTTTCAGAAATGTCAAGCCCGATCACTTCTAATGCGCCCATGTTTTCATATGTTTTGCAGTTCTCTCCGAATCCGCATCCGAGATCAAGTATTCTTTTCCCTGTTAGATCAGGAACAAGTTTCATGAATGCCGGCTGTTCAAGTACTTCATTCAGACCGCTGCGATTCTTTCTCATATTGATGTAATAATCAAAAAAATCATCGTTATCATATATGTTTTGTTTCATGGATTCCTATTAACTGCTACTTCATAAATCATGTTTATTTTTCCTTTTATTAAGTTCTTTCAGGTTATTATGAGGATATTTGTAATCCTTTGATGCAAGAGAAATTGATTTTTTTAGTGCTTGCTCAGCCTCATCAAACTTTCCTGCTTCAAATAAAGTATAACCTAAATCATTTAGATGTTTATAATTGTTCGGTTACAAAGAGTCTGCACATTTATGTTTTTCAACCGATTCTTCATAGCGTCCAAGTTTTCCCAAACAATATCCTGATGCGATAAAATACAAAGCCACATTCTGAAAGATCATTATCCTTTTTAACAAGAATAGAAAAAGGAAATTTTCTTAACTTTCTATACCCGTCTTCTTTTGATTTGCGACCCAAAACTTTCTCGATATATTATACATAATCATTCTCCTAAACACTTAATTCATTACTTGTTCAAAGTTTCGGTAATGTAATTTTTAATATTCCTCTCTTCCTTGTCAAATCCGATCCCGAATAAAATAATTTCCCGTTTATCTGCTACATAAGGTTCGTAATATTTTTTATCTTTTATCTGCTTGATCGCGGTTTCGGCATCGCCCATTTTAAATTCTAAGACAAAGATATTTTTCTTTGTTTTTATGACCGCATCTGTTATTCCTCGACTGCTCATAATTTCACACTCTATATAAATACCCATGATCTTCAAAGCTATATAAATAATAGAGTGATAATATCCCTCATAGTTATGAATATGTTCTGATTCTTTATAGGGAATAGACTCAAATAAAGCTTTTAATTCGATCATGAAATCGTCAATTCTTGTTTCTTCAAGAGCAGCGGTTAAACGGTCAACTATTGTTTCAACCAGAGCAGGCTCTTTGTTTGTATAAGAATTTAAAGAAAAAAGAAGCAATGAGTCTCTTACTTCTTTATTCGGATAATCCAGCAAATATTTATTTCGTTTCGGATCATATTCTTTGATAGTCAAATAGCCTGTTTGAAAAAGAAGTGCTGTAGTATTAAGATTGTCAATATCATACTTGTTGAATGAAGTTTTACTTACATTTATTTTTTCAAAATTTGAAAACGGTTCTCCATTTTCTTTGATCTTCTTTACCAGAAATGTAGGTGTTCCGGTTTCGAACCAATAGTTGCCGAAATCCTTGTTGAAAAAAAGGCTTAGAACTGAAAATGGATTGTAGAGAAATTTCTTACCGTCCCATGAGTAACCGTTATACCATAGTTTAATCTTTTTCAACAGATCAGCTTTGGACAACTCCAGATTTTCTGTCAATTGAGTAAGATATTCATTATAATTATCTTTTATTTCTTTTTCAGTATATCCGACTATTTCTGAAAAGTCTTTCGCCGTAGTAATATCTGTCAAATGATTTAGGTCGCTGAAAATAGAAACCTGGCTGAACTTTGACACACCGGTAATAAAAAAGAATTTTATATACTTATCCATATCTTTGATCCCTGCATAGAAGTTTTTCAATATTCTTCTATTTTTTTCTGCAGTCTCAAGCTCGTCTTTTTCCAGAAAATCAATTATAGGTTTATCATATTCGTCAATCAAAATTACTACCTGCTTCTTTTTCCCTAATTTTTCGATCAATTCCAAGAATTTACCCGAATAGTCGGGTTGAATGAATTTTATATTTAATTTTCGTGCATATTCATCAAGAAATAGTTCCAGAGCCTGCTCTAAACCCTGTTTGTAGTATGAAAGCTCAGTAAAGCTGATCTTAATAACGGTATATTTATCCTCAAAATTCCACTTGTCATATATCCATGTATCGGTAAATAATTCTTTATTACCCGAATAGATTTCTTCTAATGTATTAACAAGTAACGATTTTCCGAATCTTCGCGGTCTTGACAGAAAATAATAAGTCCCGGAAGTTATAAGCTTATGAATAATTTTTGTCTTATCAATATAGATTAAATTATTCTCTTTGAATTTTGATAATTCCTGTATTCCGAGCCCGAGTTTCTTCATAATTTATTCCTGATTAGATTTCGTCAAATACTAATTTTACCCAGCCCATAGGATATTTCTTATCAGAGATAGTTCTTGTTTCTCCCCAGCCTTTAGTTGATCTCGGTTCCCTGTGTTTGTCAACCGTTACATTTTCCACATGAGAAAATCGTCCCGCGCGGATTAAACATTCATTATCTTTCATTTCTTCCGCAAGCTGAAGGAGTTTTTCGGAACTTTTCTTTAATTCAGGGAATAAAGATTGTTTATAATGTTTTCCGTGTTCCTCAAAAAGATGTTTCTTATAAAAATTATTGCAACTATTTATTATGTCTTTTAGCGATATTTTCATTGAGACTGCATTATTCATATAATGATTATTATCTTGAAATTGCGTATTTTGCAATTTTTCGTCTATTGTCAAATCACAAATCCCTTTTGCATCGCCGTCAGATATTATTCCTTGTATCTGCTCCAAGATCATCTGCATATTGCTGAAATATTGACCGTCTTTTGCTTTGTAATTATAATTAAAACATTCGCCGACTATTTGATGGTTATTACCCGTTATTTCGCAGTCAGTTAATCTTATTGCTCTGAAAGGATCATGTTTAGCGTCTCTATATTTTAATACTTCTGATTCAAAAAATCTCTTATCATTAAATCCGCTGCCGCTCTTGCTTAATTCACTGATTACTGCAGTTCTGACAGCTCCCTTCAAGGAAGAGCCCGGCAGTACCGGATTTCCGTTAGACTTATTCCTATACATTTCTTCAACCAAAAGCTGATTGTTTTCACTTTCAAATTTATCGTTAAATTTATTATCGAAATCTTTAGTTATATCTGATTTATATAAGAGTTTTTCTTCTAAGACTTCATCTCTTAATAATGACCGGATACTCAATAAATCATCTTTGTCAATGTATTC
>JAKLPX010000058.1 GCA_022013635.1 Candidatus Delongbacteria bacterium | reverse complement strand
GGCTAGATTTAATTCTTCTATAAGTTCGACGCTCCTAAATATACAGCCGATGCCGTTTAAGAATGTCAATTTTGGAGACCAGTCGGTAATGAATTTGGATATTTACCTTTACGGTATGGAGGAAGAAGACGAGCAAAACAGAGGAACTTACAAGGATTTGGAAGCAAGGCCCGACGCGTTTTTTAAAAAAGTTAAAATTAAAAATTTGACTGTCAGCAACAAGGTTAATATTCCGCATTATATTTTCAGTCTCGAAATACCGATGGAATCCGATGCGAAATTTTTGTTTTCCCATTTAAAATCCAAAGTTAATTTCAAATTCGATAAATCATAAATGGAATTATTTAAGCCGGCATACTTTCAAAATCTTGAAGACGGCAGGATAAAATGCCTGCTTTGCGAAAGACGATGTGTTCTAAATAACGGGCAGAAAGGATTTTGCGGCGCAAACAAAAACAATGATAACGAATTGAAGAACCTGGTTTACGGTCGCCCTGCCGCCTTAAATATTGATCCGATTGAAAAAAAACCTTTATATCACTTTTTAAAGGGTTCAAAAACTTATTCTTTAGGCACTATCGGATGCAATTTTAAATGTTCGTGGTGCCAGAATTATCATATAAGCCAAAAATCTATGGATGAAAATCTGCATGGCGAAGTAATTCTTCCCGAAAAAATAGTAACGGCGGCAATCCAATCGAATTGTTTGTCAATTTCTTATACATACAATGAACCTGCAGTTTTTTACCCCTACGCCAGAGATGTCGGTTTAACTGCAAAAGAAAACGGTCTGAAAAATGTATTCGTAAGTAACGGATATCAAACTGATAGTATAATACAGGACATGAAAAATTGGGTTGATGCGATAAATGTAGATTTAAAATGTTTTGAAAAAGACAAACATAAAAAATATACCGGCGGAGATATGGATATTGTCCTTAGAAATTTACGATCCATTGCCGATTCGCCTATACACTTAGAAATTACGACACTTGTTATCCCCGATATCAATGATTCGGATACCGAACTGTCAAATATTGCTGATTTCATAGCAAAAGAACTGGGAAAAGATATCCCATGGCATGTATCTGCCTTCCATCCAGACTATAAAATGACAGACAGGAACTTCACTCAGGCTGAAACAATTTATCGGGCGATAGATATTGGATTGTGTAAGGGTTTAAAATTCGTTTATCCTGGGAATATCTTTTAAATGAAAATTGACAATACAAAAATACTTATATTCTCAATTAAACTCATAATAGCGATAATTATAGGTTCTGTGGTAATTTACAACATTGATGCCATTGAGTTAAGATATATCGTCAAAAATGCAGATGTTTCGTATATTATTTTTGCAGTATCTCTGCTTCCGTTGAATTTATACTTCCAGTTTTTAAAATGGAAATACCTCGTTGACAAAACGGCGGACGAACGGGTTCCGACAAGACAATTATGGGTTTCGGTATTTTGGGGGATTTCTTTCGGATTTATTACTCCTGGAAGGATTGGAGAATTGGGCAAACTTTTCGCCATTAAAAACGGCGATAAATTTAAACTTTTAAGCATAAGTTTGATCGAAAAAATTTACGATACTTTTCCGGTAATAATTTTCGGCGCAGTTTCTATTCCGTTCCTGCCTCACCTTTTCTTCACAAATTCGTCGGTGATGAGAACTAATCTTATTCTTTTCGCTTTGATTATTTCAATCATGACATATTTTACCGCCGTTCATCCAGGACTCTTCAGAATGTTATTGAACTATTTTAAAAATAACATTTTAAAAAATAATATTAAATTCAACAGATTTTGCGAGGGCTTGCGCGGCTTTAAAAAACACAACGCGAGAGTTCTTCTTTTTTTATCTTCCGTTTTATTCATCATTTATACCGCTCAATTCGTTTTATTGATATTGGCTTTCGGAGACATTGATATTTTTCACGCATTCTTCGGAGTATGGTCAGCAATTTTATTAAAAACTTTTCTGCCGGTCAGCCTCGGCGATATCGGCGTCAGGGAAGGAACTGCGGCATATATTTTTAACCTTATGGATTTTCCGGCGTCAGCGTCAGTTTCCGCAGCATTTCTTCTTTTTGTAATAAATATTCTTCTGCCGGCGTCTGTCGGAGTTTTTATGATACCTTTTACTTCAAAACATAACCGTTGACAGTCTTAAAATTGAACTCTTTATTCATTTTCTCTTCGTAAATATCTTTCATTTTCTTTGCGACCGACGAATTGAGATTTATGATATTGTCTTTTTCTTCATAATCTTTTGAAATATCGAATAATTCGTAAGTTATGCCATTGTCTGAAGGGATTATATTAAGCTTATAGTCTCCTCTTATGATCGAATGGGACACCATGGGATAAACCTCTCTTTCGATCGCTATATTTTTTGAAATATATCCTTCGTTGTTTTCGAAATACATGATATCCTGATTTTTTATTACAGACACATCCGTCAATATAATGTCCTGCTTTTTAAATTCTGGATCGAAAAAGGATATTCCGTCAAGATTTAAAGGAGCTATGTCAAAACCGGCGGCATCAAGGACAGTCGGAAGAATATCCAATGAAGAATAATCGTTTTTGACTTTTCTGTCAATTTCAAATTCTTTTGAACTTATCAAAAACGGAATTTTAAAACCGCCGGCACCCAGTCCATCGGTATGTTCAGGGAGACCGAATAGGCAAATCACGGTGTCGTCAAGTTTCCCGTATTTTTTCAATACTTTATATATTTCATTTATTTCATCATTTAAATAAGTCAAAAACGCAGCGTCTTTGTCCTCGGATTCCGATATGCGGTAATATGGAAATGGAAGATAGTCTCTATAATCGGAAATTGTGTATAGAAACATAAAAGGTGTCGGGCTGCCGCTTATCAATTCCGCAATTTTACCCTTTAGATAGGATTTATCCCTGTATTCGGAAAGTAATAAAGCTTCCGAAAAGACCTTAATCGAATATGTGTTGTTAAAAACTATAGGCATCATAAAATGTGACAGTATAATTTTCGCTTTTAAACTCTCATTTTTTGTGGGATATTTTACAAGATATTCGTTTTTTTCGTCGAACCTGTTGAACGCAAATTTCCTGTCCGAGAAAATCCCCGTTCTGAAATTATTTTTATTTAATATAGAAAATACTGTCCCGCCCTCCAGTCCGTAACTTCGGTATCCGCCCAGATATTCGCCCTTTTCAGGATGGATTGAAGTCAAAACGGACAATAAAGATACTCTCGGATCTTTAGCTACACTGAAGCAATTCACAAAATCGTAAGAATGACTTTTCAACTCCTTTAAAGCCGGCTTATCATTTGTTTTTCGGTCGCTCAAATGATAATTTTTCAAATTCTCGACACCGATAAGAATTATATTTTTCTCAGCCTTTTTTTCAAGTGCGTTCAGAAAACCGAAGTTAAAAATCAGTATTATCGAAAATATAATCGCGCCCAAATAACCGATTATCCTTTTTGTGCCCTGATATATTGAAAGGTTATATATGAGATTATGTATGCTCATGACTATAATTATCATGAAAAATATTGAAAAATATAACGGAGAGAACTCGTTTTTAATAAAATTGAATAAACCGTTGAATAAGAACGAATCGCTCAAAAGCGAATATTTATATAACAGAGGATGATTTATTACTTCTCTTGAAACAAGCGAAAATAAAGCCGTAAGCGACAAACTGAAATTCTTTAAAAAGTACTTTGAATACTTTTTCAGATCGTTTTCAAAAAAATATGAGTATTTTTTTTTCTTTTTTGCCAGAATTCCTGCGCTTAGACCGCCGATGATAAGCCCCAAAACTGTATAAGAAATAAAAATTTTAAGCTGCTGATAATAATATGAAGAATTATCGCTTACGCCAAAATCCGATATTCCCATTTCGATAAAAAAAATCACCCACATTATGAAAAGTGCGGGAAAAGTATTTTTAAAAACTTTAAATATCATCACTCTCGGTTTCGGTAGATTCAGCTTTAAATTTTATAGCAAAAAGCTCCCATGAAACTATGGTCAGCGCGGCGATAAGAGGTCCTACAAGAAATCCTACCATTCCAAGCCACGCAATTCCGCCTATTGTAGCGACGAACATTACGACAGGATGAAGCCCGCTTCTGTCTCCCGCAAGTTTGGGCTTAATGATGTTTTGATTTATTACTATTAGACCGGATCCGAGAACAAGCAAAATGACACCTTTTGTATAATTTCCCATAAGTATTTGTATTATTGCAGCCGGAGCTATAATCGTATTCGCGCCAACAATTGGAATCATAGATAATACAACCATGATCACTCCCCAGAAAAATGGCGAACCGATACCCATGATTGAAAACATTGCGCCCCCATAAGTTCCTTCGGCTACTCCTATTAAAAATGTATAAATTATAATTGTATCCGTAATTTTTACAAGTTCGCCAACCGCCTTTTTCTCGTCTTCTCTTTCAAGAGGAAGGACGCTTCTGATTTTTGAAATAAATTTTTTGCTGTCTAAAAACAGAAAAAAAAGTATGAATGGGGTTATAAATAAGTGCATAATAAAGGAAGTTAAATTAAAAAAAGCCGTTTGTATCAGCTTTAAAACGAATGTGCTTGTTGACATCAGAATATTTGCGCCGATTTCTTTTACCTGATCCGGATTTATCGTTTCGATCTCTTTTGATATATCTTCCCCGAAAACCGGAATCTTAAGCGCATATTCTTTCAAAGATTCGATTGTAAGAATTTCTTGAAATTTAGGCAGTTGTTCCTTAATATTCCTATAGTTTTCGCTAGCTTCGACAGAAACCATCATTCCGACAAAAAATAAAGGAATAGCGACTACTAATATTACCAGTATTACAGTAATAACCGAAGCTTTTTTTCTGCTTTTTGTTTTCTTCAGGGCATACGCAAAAGGTTTCCTGAATATTATGTAAAGAACTATTGCAAGAAAGATATCAATTATGAATGGAACGATAAGATTTATAAAGGAAAATGAAATTAAAAGTAAAAAACCGAGAAAAAAATAATCGCTGATCTTAAAGTTTTTCATGATGAACTCCTAAACATATTTTCTATCAAGACTTCTATATTGAACCGCTTCGGCGATATGCTCAATCGCAATTTCATTTTTTCCGCTCATATCTGCAATCGTTCTTGCAACTTTTAAAATTCTGTTATACGCCCTTGCTGAAAGCGAGAGACTTTCGATAGCTCTTTTTAAAATACTGTTTGAAGCCTCATCGAGATTGCAGTACTTTTTCAGGTCTTTCTGATTCATTCCGGAATTGCAGTATATTTTCCGACTTTTGTACCTTTCAGTCTGAACTTTTCTCGCTGTGATTACTCTTTGCCTTATCATCTCGCTCTTCTCGGCGTCTTTTTTCTGAGACAATTCATCATATTTTAAAGCCGGAACTTCGATGTGAATATCAATTCTGTCCATCAGCGGCCCCGAAATTCTGCTTAAATAACTCTTGATTTTATTTGGCGGGCATGTGCAATCCCTAGTGTTGTCGCCGTAATAACCGCATGGGCATGGGTTCATTGCGGCCACCATTATGAAATTCGACGGAAATTTCAGCGTAGAAGCGGCTCTGGCTATCGTTACTTCCCGATCCTCCAGAGGCTGTCTCATTACTTCCAAGACATTTTTTTTAAATTCAGGTAATTCATCAAGAAAAAGAACGCCGTTATGAGCCAGACTGATCTCGCCCGGTTTCGGAAACCTGCCGCCGCCGACAAGAGCCGAATCGGATATTGAGTGATGAGGAGATCTGAAAGGTCTTGTTGCAATTATTCCTTTTTCGTGCGGCAATAATCCCGCGACGGAATAAATTTTCGTTGTCTCCAAGGCTTCGTTTAAAGTTAAATTCGGCAAAATCGTTGCAAATCTTTTTGACAGCATAGATTTTCCGCTTCCCGGCGGTCCGATCATAAGAATATTATGCCCGCCTGCCGCAGCAATTTCCAACGCTCTTTTTACATGATACTGCCCTTTGACTTCCGAGAAATCTATTTCCCAGTGGTTCATTTCTTCGAATAATTTATTTACATCAATCTGCTTGGGTTCGATTTTTTCTCTGCCATTAAAAAAATCTACGATTTGCCTTAAACTTCCGACCGGATAGATATTAATTCCTGGAATTACCGCCGCTTCGTCCGCGTTCTCTTTCGGTAATAATATCCCTTTATATTTGTTTTCGGACATTACTGCTATGGGGAGTGCTCCCTTTATTGGCCTTACAGTTCCGTCCAAAGATAATTCGCCGAGTATGATATATTCTCTCGTGTTTTCAATATCAAGCTGTCCCGTCGCGCCCAAAATTGCCACTGCTATCGGAAGATCGTAAGAAGAGCCTTCCTTTTTAATATCAGCGGGTGCAAGATTGACCGTTATTTTTTTTACCGGAAAAATATAATCCGAATTTTTAATTGCGGCGTTTATTCTGTCCTTACTTTCTTTGACGACATTATCGGGCAACCCGACTATTGATAAATTAGGCAATCCTCTCTCCAGATGAGTTTCTACCTCTACCGTATATGCGTCAAGACCTATGATAGCGGCGGATAAAACTTTAGCCAGCATTTTATTTTCTCTTAATTATTTCAAGTTTTATTATAATCATTGCCTTAATTTTATATGAAAAAAACAATTTAAGCAAGGATTTTATAAATAATAATTTTCCAAAAAAAATAAAATAACATTAAATCACTTAAGCCCCGTTTCGAGGGGCTTAAGTGTTAGGAGGAGTGGTAATGAAGAAGTCGTATTTTTGATACGAGTCTTATACAACAGTAAATATTATAAAGTTCAAAAATATATTATTTATTTTCATTTTATATCAGGAAAGATTATATTTCACAATCAAAAGAAAGGGATTAATATGAAAGTCCATTTAATTCAGATATCGGTTAATGAGAAAGATACGGAAGGAAATCTGTCAAAAGCCGTCGAAAAATTCAAAAATATTGAAAGTGGCGGAATAGCGGTTCTGCCTGAAATGTTCATTCCCGGCTACGATAAAACTAATATGGAATTTTGGGCGGATAAATGGCGGGAAGTCGTGATGGAATTTTCAGGGATAGCAAAAAACATTTTCTCTTCGGTTGTTTTTACGACCCCTGTCAAAGAAAAGGGAAAAATATACAACAGATCATTATTTATTGACGAAGATGGAAAAGTATTATCAATTTACGATAAAGTACATCTTTTCAGGCTGATGGACGAAGATAAGATTTTCGATCAGGGCAATGAATTGAAAACCTTCGATTATAAAGAATGGAAGATAGGACTAAACACCTGCTACGATATAAGATTTCCTGAAAGCCAGAGAAAATTGTGGTCGAAAGGAGCAAATCTGATAATTGTCCCTGCGACATGGCCGTATGAAAGAGTTGATGCGATGATTAAGCTTTCTTATGCCCGTGCGATTGAAAACCAGTGCTATTTCGTTATTGTCAACAGAGCATCGCACATGGAATTAAATCCGAATTACGGCGGAAATTCAATGATAATTGCGCCGGATGGAGCATTAGTAGCAGGCTGCAATCATACCGAGGAGGTAATATCGGGCGAAATTGATATCTCAGAAGTCGAAAAGTACCGCAAACTCATTGACTGCAAGTCTGACAGAAGGATAGATTTATATTAGGAATTCTGAATAATGTCATATTTTCTTGATAAAATATTGTATAAAATATTTTTTGAATTATTGATTTTAAAGTTTAAATTTGAAACTTAACATGATAAAAAAATTAAAATGGGGCGTGAATTTATGAAAAAATTGGATCTGACAAAATACGGAATTATGAATGTGAAGGAAATTTATCACAATCTATCTTACGAGGAATTATTTAAGCACGAGACCGATCCTGGATTGGAAGGTTATGAAAGAGGTTATGAGACTGATACAGGAGCTGTAGCTGTAGATACAGGTATTTATACGGGCCGTTCGCCAAAAGACAAATACATCGTTAATGAAGACGAAAGCAGAAACAATGTATGGTGGAAAGACGAAAAAAATAAAACATCAGATAATAAGCCGATCACTGAAGAAGTATGGAAACATCTGTACGGACTTGGATGCAGGCAATTATCAGGTAAGAAAATATATGTTCAGGACGGATTCGCAGGGACTAATGAAGGCACCCGTTTAAAAATAAGAGTGATTACGGAAGTGGCATGGATGGCGCATTTTGTAAAAAATATGTTCATAAGACCGGCAGAAGAAGAACTTGAAAATTTTGAACCTGATTATGTAATGCTTAACGCCTGCAAAACATCAAATTCATTGTGGAAAGAGCTAAAATTGAACAGTGAGGTGTTCACCGTTTTCAATATCAAGGAAAAAAGAGCTGTCGTCGGCGGTACATGGTACGGCGGAGAGATCAAAAAAGGATTTTTCTCGATAATGAACTATTATTTACCGCTTAAACATGTTGCGGCAATGCACTGTTCCGCAAATCAGGGAGAAAAGGGCGATACCGCTTTATTCTTCGGACTTTCAGGAACAGGTAAAACCACTCTTTCTGCAGATCCTAAAAGATATCTGATCGGCGATGACGAACATGGCTGGGACGACGAAGGCGTTTTCAATTTTGAAGGCGGATGCTATACAAAAACGATTGATCTCGACAAGGCTAAAGAGCCGGATATTTACAACGCTATAAAAAAAGATGCATTATTAGAAAATGTTGTTTTCGATAAAGCTTCAGGGAAAATTGACTATAAAGACGGATCAAAAACAGAAAATACAAGAGTATCATATCCGATCTACCACATACCGAAGATCGTTAAACCTGTTTCAAAAGGCGGACATCCTAAAAATGTAATTTTCTTATCCGCTGACGCATTCGGCATTTTACCGCCGGTCGCTAAACTATCAATGGGTCAAACAAAATATTATTTCCTGAGCGGTTACACAGCTAAAGTTGCAGGAACTGAAAGAGGCATCACTGAGCCTGTTCCGTCTTTCTCGACTTGTTTCGGTGCCGCTTTCCTTCTGCTTCATCCTACGGTTTATGCGGAGGAATTGATCAGAAAAATGGAAGAGCATGGTTCAACGGCATGGCTTGTGAATACCGGTTGGATCAAAGGAAAATACGGAGTAGGAGAAAGAATCAGCATCAAAGCAACAAGAGCTATAATAGACGCAATTCTCGACGGTTCTTTATTGGAAACTGAGTTTAAATATATGGATGTCTTCGGACTTCAGATACCGGCAAAAGTGAACGGTGTTGACAGCAGTCTTTTAAATCCGAGAGATCAATGGGCAGACAAAGGAGCTTACGATATAGAAGCAAAAAGTCTGGCAGAGAAATTCATAAAGAATTTTGAGAACTATACTACCAACGAAGAAGGTAAAGTATTGATAAAAGCGGGACCGAAAGCATAAAAAACGAGGTTGATTATGGAATTTCAAACATTTTTATTAAGGATCGGAGCAGCTTTCCTTGCAGGTTTCTTGATTGGGCTCGAAAGGGAATTGCGCCATAAAAAGGCCGGGCTCAGGACCAATACGCTTGTAGCGATAGGAGCAGCAATATATGTTCTTATTTCTCTCAGCCTTAAAGACACAGATAATGGCGCTGTGGCCAGGGTAATCGGTCAAGTGGTAACAGGAATAGGTTTTATCGGCGCAGGAGTTATAATTCACAGAGAAGGCGATATCTTAGGTATAACAACAGCAGCTACAATATGGTGCAGTGCAGCTGTAGGGTGTCTTGCGGCTACCGGAATGTTTATGGAGCTGATAATTTGTACATCGGTTGTGCTGTTCGTTAACAGGGGTATGTTCGCGATCGAGGGAATAATCGCGAAGAAGAACGGAAACGGTGAGAATTAATTATAACTGAATTTTCGAAAAAAAATATTCAATTGATAAAACATGAATTTTTTGCTATGTTTCCGTTCTGTTAAAATAGAAAGAAGTTGAACTGCATGCTAATTGATAAATTCGGCAGAAAGATAGAATATTTAAGAATATCCGTAACGGACAGATGCAATCTGAGATGCGTTTACTGTATGCCGGAAGAAGGTATTAACGAGCTTAAACATACCGACCTTCTGACTTTTGAGGAGATCGTTGATTTCACGAAATGCGCTGTAAGCTTGGGGATAAACAAGATCCGGCTGACGGGCGGGGAACCGCTTGTGAGAAAGGGTATTGTCGGGCTTGTAAAGATGATCGCCGATATTGACGGTATAGACGATCTGGCTATGACGACAAATGCGATATTGCTGAAAGAATTTGCATTACCTTTGAAAGAGGCGGGTCTTCAGAGGCTTAATATCAGTCTTGATACTATTGACGGTAAAAAATTTCAACAGCTTTCAAGAAGAGGTAATCTGCAGAATGTGCTTGAAGGAATAGATCTGGCTATGAAATGTGGTTTTAGAAAGATTAAATTAAATTGCGTTGTGCAGGAAAGCAGGAATGAGCCTAATGCTGTTCAAGTTGCAAAATATGCCGCAGAAAGAGGGCTTGAGATCAGGTTTATACGGACAATGAAGCTTTCAACGGGCGAGTTTTGGATCGTTGATGGCGGAAAAGGCGGGAATTGCTCGATCTGCAACAGGATCAGACTATCTTCAAACGGAAAAGTACTTCCATGCCTGTTTTCAGACATCGGATTTTCTGTAAAAGAGTTCGGCGGATGCGAAGCTATTAAGATGGCTGTTGAAAGCAAACCGCTAAAGGGAAGTTTAAGCAAAACTCATGAATTTTATAATGTAGGCGGATAATATGAAAAAGGTGTTTTCTCATACGGACAGCGAAGGAAAAGCAAATATGGTGGATGTCGGCGGTAAAGCTGATATGGTCAGAACCGCGGAAGCCGAAGGTAAGATATTGCTCTCCAAAGAAGCAATTAAGCTTATTCAAGAAAACAGGAATAAAAAAGGCGCCGTGCTGACGACTGCTCAGATCGCCGGGATCATGGGAGGAAAGAAAACTTCAGAACTTATTCCTTTGTGTCATCCGTTGAACATTACTAAACTTGATGTGATAACCGAACTCGTTGAAGAAGGAGTTATAGTAAAAAGCTTCGCGAAATGCGTCGGTAAAACCGGTATCGAAATGGAGGCTTTGACAGCCGTAAATATCGCACTGTTGACGATCTACGATATGTGTAAGACTGTTGATAAAAAAATGATCATCACCGATATAAAATTAATTTCAAAAACTAAGGAAGAAGTATAATGCAGATCGGAAAAATTAAAGCAATTTGCATATCTGAAAAGAAAGGTACCGAAAAACACGCCGTTAAAACTGCCGAGATCAATAAACTCGGGATAGAGAATGACGCACACGCAGGCGACTGGCACAGGCAGATTAGCCTGTTGTCTAATATGGAAGTTGAGAAATTCAGAAGCATGAACCTGCATGTAAAAATAGCTGACGGCGCATTCGGCGAGAATCTTCTCATAGACGGAATTGATCTGTGTAAAGCTAAGGTCGGCGATAAAGTGATCATCGGCGAAGTGGAGCTTGAAGTGACCCAGATAGGTAAAGAATGCCACGGTGACGGCTGCACAATTTATCGCGCGATAGGCAAGTGCATTATGCCAAAAACAGGGATTTT
>JAKLPX010000057.1 GCA_022013635.1 Candidatus Delongbacteria bacterium | reverse complement strand
CATACCTTTTAACAATGTTTTTCGGAATCTTTGGAGAAAGTTTATTTTTTAATACGTTTTTTACTATGCAATTTATCATAATCTTTGGTTTATCGACAAAAAAGGATAAATCAAATATATATTATATATTAAAAATTAAAAAATCAGGAGTAAAATCACATGAAGATCGCAGTTGTCACAACGCATTATGCGAATAATTATGGAGCCCTGCTCCAAACATTTGCTTTGCAAAAATATTTGAATAACGAACTCGGCCAAGATGCAGTGGCTTTAGCTTACTTTCCGCCAGGATATAAAATATCTTGGGGAGTATTTCATAAACCCCGCAGTGTAAAAGAATTTTTAAGGTTTGTATTTTTTTTACTTAATATGAAAAAAGTAAGAGCGGTGAAAATAAGAGCAAAAAAAAAATGAATTATTTATTAATGATAATATTCTCAGAAGTAAAAAATCATACTTCAGCGAAAAAGATATAATTAATGATAGACCTGATTTTGATTGTTATATCTGCGGAAGTGATCAGGTTTGGAATCTTCGTCTAATTAATGATCCGGTTTTTTATCTGGATTTTACAAAACATTTCAAAGGAGTAAAAAAAATTGCTTATGCTCCCAGCATTGCAGATCCTATTCCCCCTGATTTAGTTTGTAAAGTTAAAGAATATTTAAAAAATATAGATGCGATTTCAGTTCGTGAAAGTACTGATGTGGAAGTACTAAAATCGCTAACCGATAAACCTGTTTTTCATGTTGCCGATCCTGTATTTTTATTATGTGCCGAAGAATGGAGTAAGCTATTAGTATCACCGAGTATTAAAGAACCTTACATTTTATGTTTTTTTATACACACCGACCCTTTGGCGGTAAAGGCAGTAGAAAAACTTCGTAGGTTAACCGGTTATCCGGTAGTCCATGTTAATTTAAATGTGATGGACAAATTTCATTCCGAATATTGTGTTTATGATGCCGATCCCTTCGATTTTATCGGATATATAAAAAATGCAGCTTTTGTATGCACAAATTCTTTTCATTGTACCGCCTTCTCTTTGATTTTTAAAAAAAACTATTATATAGTGCCCAGGAGAGTAGTTAATACACGAATGGAAAGTTTGCACAAAGTATTTGGAGTTCAGAATAGATTTCTAAATCTTGATAAAGTTAAAAGTATGACAATAGATGATTTGTCTGTTGACTATAGTAAATTTGATATAGGATATGAATTTTTTAGAGATCAATCTATTAATTATTTGAAAAAAGCATTGGAGTTATAGTATGACAATCCAGCTATGCGACAAAGAATTATGTACAGGTTGCAGTGCGTGTTATGATATTTGTCCTAATAAATCAATTGAAATGTTAAAAAACGATGAAGGATTCTTATATCCGTCAATTAAATTTGATTCATGTATAAGCTGCGGTAAATGCCAAGAAATTTGCCCGATTATCAACTTCGAAGAAAATACTCAAAATAATTTCAAAGAAGCATATCTTGCTTGGTGCCTAAATGATGAAAAACGAATCAATTCCACTTCAGGCGGAGTTTTTAGAGTATTTTCCGAAGCTTCACTTGAAGAGAACAGGCTCGTTGTTGGAGCTGGTTTTGACGAGATATTCAATCTAAAACACACAATTGCAGAAAATCCAGATGAATGTAAAATCTTTTACGGTTCAAAGTATTTACAAAGCGACATGCGTGGAATATACAAAGCGGTACAAGAAAAGTTGCAAAATGGAAATTCTGTTATGTTTTCAGGCTTACCATGTCAGATTGACGCAATTAAAAGATTTCTTCCAAATGATTTGAATACGAAACTTATTACATGTGAATTGCTTTGTCACGGAGTCCCGTCTCCGGGGATTTTTTCCGACTATGTTAAATATTTAGAAAATAAATTCAACCGAAAACTAATTCATTATAATTTTAGAAGCAAGATTAACGGTTGGAATAAGATGTCTGTAGAATTGACATTCGCTGGGAAAAAGAAAAAAAGCTACAAAGCTAAATATTGCCCATATCATACATGGTTCGGTTTGCATATTTCACTTAGAGAATCGTGTTATTATTGTAAATATCGTTCAAGAAATAGGAACGCTGATATTACAATAGGTGATTTTTGGGGAATTGAAAAACTGATTTCAAATGTTGATGTTTCAAAAGGAGTAAGTTTGATTTATACTAACAACGAAAAGGGTAAAGACTTCCTTGAAAAATGTTCAGATAAATTGTTCCTGAAAGAAATTGATGTCGAAAAATCTCTGGTAGGCAGAAAAATAGTCTTAAATAATTTTGAATTACCCGTTCTCAGAAAAGATTTTATGGAGGATTATAAAAATATCCCGATGAAAAAGCTAATAAAAAAATATCCCGCTAGTACATTACTTAAATATATTATTTTGAGATTAAAAATCATGTTGAAAAAATAAATGAGTGAAAAGAAAAGAGTCATTAATGCTACTGCATTTTTGTTTATTGCTTCAGCATTAACAAGTGTTGTGTCGTTTGTTAAAGAATCTGTGTTTGCAAATTTCTTCGGTGTGTCCTATGAGGTGGATGCCTACACAATTTCTCTTCAAATACCTGTGATTTTATTTGCCGCTGTATCCGTAGCGATTCAATCGGTGGTTATACCAATTTACTCTGATGTTTATTATAATCAAGGCAAAGAGCAAGCTAACAGCTTTTCCTCGAATTTTATTGGTTTTCTTTTCTTGGCAACAGGATTATTCACAATTACCACAATTGCATTTGCAGATTATATTATATATTTATTTGCTCCCGGATTTGATGATGCAGCACATGTATTGTCTGTAAAACTTATAAGAATAGCCTTACCGATAGTGGTATTTACGAGCTTAATTGATGTAAGCAGGGGCATTTTAAATATTCATAAATCATTTGTATT
>JAKLPX010000056.1 GCA_022013635.1 Candidatus Delongbacteria bacterium | reverse complement strand
CTAGTACTAATAAAAAAGAAAACATTTCTCTTTTAATTCCTTTATTATTTAAAGCAGCATAAATCACATGTATCTCCAATACTAACCAAAAATCTTTCTGCTAACGGTCAAGGCTAAAAGATGAAATTAGATTGACTATACCTATGAACAGAATACACCTACCTAATATGTCAAAAGTTACTGATACTGTCAAGGATAATTCCCTTAAAATGCCTAAATCTAATTTCGTACATATAGCCAATGTTAGCCTTCGTTTATTTTTTAACTTGAGATCTTCAAATCCCTATGTGGCAATTTATCATTAATCTTCTGTAAAGTAAAGAAATACCTTTTGGGTATTCAGTTTTAGTTACTTGCACAATTGAACACTGCTATAAAAATTAAAATCAAAAATATATCTTGACAATATCTATTATATTTACTATGTTAACTATCTAAGATAATTGGAGTACAAGCTTGAAAAAGTTACTTACAATTCTTACATTTACATTCTCTCTTCTCGCTCAATACGAATGGAGTGCACCTGTACAATTATCAGAACTTGGAAACTCACCGGTGACTTATTACATTATTCCTTCAATATCAGTTGATAAATTAGGTACGATTCATGCCTTTTGGATTAAGCTGATTGAAGATGAGCCTTACGAATGGCATTCACAGATTGAATACCGGAAATCAAACGATAACGGAATTTCATGGTCGGTAGTTGAAAATCTTACTCCTGAATATTTAACAGAAAGAATTTATGATTTAAAATCAGTATGTGATTCTCAGAATAATATTCATCTCGTATATCTTAGAGGTACTGAATACAATAAGGTGATGTATAAAAAATTTGACGGTACAAGTTGGACTGAACCGTATGTTGTTCATGATTACGCTGTTACTAATTTAGAAATAGGAATAGATTATTCAGACCGTCTATACGCAACTTGGTTTTCTGCATACTCGAGTAATGTTTATTTTGCCTTTTTAGATAGTGTATGGTCATCTCCACAACCTGTGAGTTCGTCGGGTCAATATACTATAAGAGATATTACATTTGATAAGGATAATAATTTGTATTCTGTTGGAAGATCAACCGGATCGACCGCCCGTCCATTCTTATTAAAATATAGCAGAATTGATGAGCAATGGACATTATTTGAAGAGATATATGATCCAGGAGAAACATCTGCGGGGAATGCAATTACAGTATCAGGTTCAGATACTATTTATGTTAATATTTCCATTGGTCCGTATATGGATGATAATATGAACTACATTGTTAAAAAACACAAGAATGATAGTGTTTGGTCTGTTCCTGAATATGTCAATGAAAATACTGATACTAGCAGTAGGAAGCTATTTATAGATAATGATAATAACTTACATTTGTATGGAATATATTTTGGCGAAAATATAGAATTGATATACTCAACAAATTCAAGTAATACTTGGACGCATGATTTAATTAATCAAAGCAACGGATATTTCGATGCCACTTATGATAGAATAGATAATTTTTATGTGGCATATTCAAATCAAAGTACGGTTTATTTTCAGTCAAAGAAAATAGAAGTTGGGATTGAAAATGATGACGAATGGATTATTGATAATTTTACATTAGGACAAAATTATCCGAACCCGTTTAACAATTCGACTACAATTCAATTTTTATTAAAGAATTCTTCTGATATTAATTTAACAATCTATAATTCAAAAGGCGAATCAGTAAAAAATCTTATTTCAGATAAGCTAAGTAAAGGGAATTACAGCTATACATTCAGTGCTGATAATCTTAATTCCGGAATTTACTATTATCAGCTAAATATAAACGGAAGGGTGAAAGATACGAAGAAAATGCTTCATTTAAAGTAAAAGTGAAAATAGGAGATGTTCCATGAAGAAAATATTATTTGTATTTCTGCTGTTTTCGATCGTAAATGTAATCGTATCTGCCGAAAAGTATGCTGTATTAATTACAGGGGATTACGCAGCTAAGAATGTACCCTCAGCGTTAAGATGGGATACTTATCAGGAAGCGGACCCGACTAAACCTGGTCCGATGGAATGTTTCTGGAACGACACATATCTTGTGTGGGAAATGCTGATCAACATGGGATACGATAACGACAAAATATTTGTATTGTTCGCAAATGGTACTGACTATTGGAAAGTTGCTGCAGACGCGGGGACTCCAATAGCAGAGCGTTATACACCACAACATATCTTTCCTGACAGTACAGATTTTCAAATCACAAAAAACTATCTGACAAATGGTGCGGCAACGAAAGATAATATAGGATTGATAGCTCAAGAATTAAAGGATGAAATGCATGATGATGACTTCCTGTTTGTTTGGACATTTGATCACGGCGGGTTTGAAGGTTTAGACGAAATGGATTCGCTTTTATATCCCCCTGAAGGCCCGGAAGTACCTTCATATTTAGTATTGTTGGACCCGACCGGATTATCGTATGATAGCATATACGATTATGAATTTGCACAATTGTTTAATCCGTTGCTGGCAAATAAAAAAGTTTACTGGATGGAGCAGTGCTTCAGCGGTGGGTTTGAGTATGAAATGACTCATGATGTTTGTGACAGTACGGTATCTTACGGGGAGCACCCTCAACTTAACAATGTATATTTTATATCTTCAAGTCAATATAATATGCCTTCATATCAGGCTGATAATGTTTTGGCTTATTATGAAAACGGTATTGAAAAGGCAGAAACATCCTGTTATAATTTCTATGAAAACGAATATATAAGTAGTAAGTCATACTTACATGGAGAATTCGATTTCCACATGCTTTCCGCAACTAAAGGCAAGAAACCCGACAACAGTACGGAATATTACGATCTTACGATTAAAGGAGTACGATACAACCCGAAGTATAGTGAAGTTGACGGGTATAATAGACTTCCGGAGTATAAAACGAATGCTGACGGCGTTGTTACAGTTGAGGAGGCTGTGTTGTGGTGTACAGATTATGAGACAAATACCCTTGGCATTCCGGAGTTCTATCCCGACGGTACATTGATTGATCCGAGCCCAGTATGTTCAGATTACGAAAATATCGGTCACCACACATCTTTGAAGTATCCGACGATTATTTACGATGATTTCTATACCGTAGGATCATATTTATTTCAGCCATTAAAAGGAGAAATAGCTGTTGTTGAAGATATTACAATTAGAAATGGTTCTCTTTCTTTAGCGGACAACTCTGAAACAGTAATATTAAATTCAAAAAATATTGATCTCAAAGCTCAATTATATTTACAGTCGAACTCAATATTAAAAGGTGATGGGAATAATTCTATATATTTAATGCCAAAATGTGCAATTAATGCAGATAACTGCGTTATAGATAATGTAGATTTGATACATGATGTCGAATCAGGACTTTACAGCATAAATATTTCAGGTTCGAGTAAGATTATTCAATCCGATATCTATATTACAAATTCGAGAGATCTCGGATCAAGTAAAATAGATATTGTTGGAAGTTCTTCTTTGACGATTGATGGCTCTTCAACTTTGACTATGGGAGATAAATCTTATTTATATTTTGGAAACGGTTCTTCGTTACTATTGAAAAAAGGTTCAACAATGATAATGGAATCAGGAAGTACATTAGTTCTTCAAAATGATACTGAATTTTTAGTTGAAGAAAGTGCTAATGTTATCTTTGAAGAAGGGTCTAATTTAATAGTCGAAGGAAACGCTCGAATTATCGGTGATATACAGCTATCTGGTTTTGTTAATGTTGATATTCGAGATTATTTTAACTTAGGGCTACAATTATCGGATTTAACAATAAATCCCGATACTTCTCTGAAATTGGGTGTGAACTCAAAACTTATCATTGAAAACGGCTCAAATTTAATTATTGAAGACGGAGCTGTTGTAGAACTATCTGAAGGTGCTGAAATAATCGTTAAAAACAAAGGTAAACTCATTACCAACAACAATACTGCAGATATGGTTACTTTTGCTTTAAGTACCAGTAGTACCGGAAACTGGAAAGGAATTACATGCGAACCTGGTAGCACTCTTCAGCTTAATGGAGTAGAAATCGCTAATGCTGAGACAGCTGTGAGCGGATTGCCGAAAACATGTATAATTAAAAATTCTTCAGTTGACAACTGCGAATCAGGAATAACTGTTGAAGCTTGCGACAGTTTACTTGTACAAAGTAACACATTAACAGGAATCGGTGTAGGTACTGGGATCTCTGTAACGCATAAAGACGGATGGCTGATAGATAATACAATTAGCGGATTCAACAAGGGAATAATGGCAGTTTCATGCACACCGTATATAATGGATAATACTATCAGCGGTAGCAAACATAGCGGATTGGTTGTTTTCGGTCTTAACTCGGTACCTGTTTTAATTAAACCGACTAATCTTCAATTGCCTGCATACTATGTAAACAACGAGATATTTGATAACGGTATTCTGCCCGATCATCCTGTACCGACCGTCAGTATGCCGGGACAAATATGTGTTTTGCAAGGTAGCAGTATTATGATGAAGTACGGTCATAACAATGTCTATTCCAATCCGAAAAATGTCGTTCCGGAAATACCTTGTTTGGTCGCTGCTAAATTAACTCCTGAAGGTCAGATCCCTCGAATACAAATTCTTAATATTCAAAGTAATTACTGGGGATCGGCTAATGTAACCGATGATTTTTTTGTGGAAGGTGGCGGGTATGTTATTTCTTATGACCCATATCACACATGGCCTTGGGGGCAAATACCGATTTTTTCCACTTATCCTGAACCTGACAGCAAACCTTATAAACTCCTTCTTAAGGCATTGGAAGCTGAACTGGACGGCAAGTACGATAAAGCCATAAAAATTTACGAAAAGATAATCGAAAAATATTCGGACAGTGATGAAGCTGTTGTTGCATATGCGAAACTCCCTGATAACTACAGAGAGTTGAAGCTTGATCTTAATCCGTTACTTAGTTTATACGATGAGCAGCTTGCTTCAGATGACGATACGGTCAATAAAAAATTCTTCAAGGAGATGAAAGTCGCAACTCATATCAAAAGTAAGAAATACGATTCGGCGATCATCCTTGCTGAAGAAATGAAAGCGGAAGCTGAGTCTGAGGATGAAATAATTCTCTGCGATATTGATATTGCAATTTGCAATATGATGAAGGATGCCGAGAATGAAGGTAAAGGAAGATCATCTAATAATAATTTGGTAATAAATGAACTTCTGAGTAAGTTGACAGGAGATGATGAAAAATCTGAACCTGCGAGTATAACTGAAAATGTACTGCCTACGGAATGTAAACTATATCAAAATTATCCGAATCCGTTCAATCCTGTAACGCAACTCCGATTTGATCTTGCAAAGACTTCAAATGTTAAACTGAGTGTTTATAATATCAGCGGACAGAAAGTAGCTGATTTGGCTAATGAAGTCAGACAAGCCGGACATCATATAGTTGACTTCGATGGTAGCAAATTGAATTCAGGTATTTACTATTACACTCTTGAAGCTGATGGTAAATCTCTTACTAAAAAGATGATCCTGATGAAATAATCCTGTAGCTACAAATTTAACTCATTGAAGGCGGTAAATTCCGCCTTTTTCTTTTGCTCTAATATTAATAAATTGCCACATAGGGTCTATAATAAAAAATTAATGGAGGCTAACGGTCATGGCTATAAGACGAAATT
>JAKLPX010000055.1 GCA_022013635.1 Candidatus Delongbacteria bacterium | reverse complement strand
TTGCAGGGTGAACTGATGGGCGAAGGAATCCAGAGCAACAAGCTTAAACTGAGAGGACAAACAGTTTTTTTCTTCAACGCATTCGATATTGATAAATTTGTCTATCTGCCTTTTAGCGAATTCAAAGAAATACTGGAAAAATTTCAGCTTCCGATGGTTCCGTTGATCACAACAGAATATGTGCTTGATAATGATATTCCGGCGATTATGAAAATGGCTACAGTAAAGAGTAGAATATGCCCGGATGTCTGGGCTGAAGGCATCGTGATCAGACCGCTTGAAGATAAAATTGAACGGGTAACCGGCAATGATTATTTCAAGAACGACCGTGTCAGTTTCAAAGCTATCAATCCTGAATTTCTTTTGAAGTACGGCGAGTAGGGGAGAATTGGGTATGAAAACTAATATTATACTTTATGTGTCCGATTACAGCCTTGATCCCGACGGGTATACTTTAAGCATTGACTTTTAAATGAGACATCATTAAATTTGTATTTATGACTGAAAATCCTACTAATGATTATATTTGTATATTGAAGACCGGCAAGCTTCTAGAGCATGATCTTGCTTCAAATGCACTAAAAGAAAAAGCTATTCCATTTTACAAACAGGTTGAAAGTTCAAGCGGACTTAGACTTGCGATGCCTGCCCAACCGGCGATGGGGCCGGGAACATATTATAATATTTTAGTTCCGAGACCATTTGCTGATGAAGCTATAAATGTATTAAAGGAGCTTCCGATCGAAATGACTACTGAACCTGAAAATTGGCATTTTGGGGCAAGTGAAAAAGTTAAGACCGGCTGGAAGATATATATATGGATAATTTTAGCTTTTATACCTAAATTCCCGAACTACTGTAACGATGCAGGCGCATTGATGCCCATTTGTGCGTAAAGGTCTTTTTGCCTGTTAGTGATTTCACCGATTTGAATTTTCTGACCCGGTATTTCAAAACACTCGATGATATCAAATTCATCGAGAAGTTCGTGCATTGTGTAGTCTTTGAGCAGATTTTTATCCTGCATTTTCTTTTTTATGTAAGACAGAAATATGAGTGCGATAAACTCCACAAAGAGTTTACCGTCGAGACTTTGTTCGGATGAGACTGCCAGTCGTCTCAGATTAAGGCGTTCCTTAAGGTTGTCGAAAGCTTTCTCTACTAAATCCTTGTTCCGATATATTTCAAGTGCTTCAATCGGATCTTTTATCTCATTGCTTATTAATGCGAAATAGCCATAATTATTCTTTGCTTCCGCAATAGCTTCTTCTTTGGCGATTACTTTTATGCCTCGCACAGGGGTGCTGTTCGTGATAAAATATTTACCGTACTGCTTTTCATGATCAGGATTTCTTTGATTGCTTTCCAATTCATCCTGCAGTGAAGTCAACAGGTGGTTTAGGGACTTCTCGTCTTCTAATGCCCGTTCGGGTGAGTAATATATGTGAAGATACATACGCCTGTCTTCTTTTAATGTCTCCTTCTTGTACGGACGGTTCTGAGAGTATGACCATGAAATCGGCAATGTCTGAGCATATAGACCGTAAACTGAGTTGTAATTAGTCCAGCTGCGCATTGTGTCCCTGATGCTGTTCAGACCATCGCGCACTATCTTCAACGACTGTTTTCCTGCTATAAGAAACTTTAGATGATTCTTATACATATCGTTAATATTGTCAGTACTGTAGAATCCTCTGTCCAAGACAAGCTTGACCTTCTCATACCCAAGCGTACGGATATCTGCCAGTAGTTTCTTTATGGTTTTAACATCGGGAATGTTCCCTGCCAGCTTACGATAATAAAAAGGAAGTTTTGATGTCTGCCCGAATAATAGGGCAAGATTTATCTGCTCCAAAGGATCGTGATCCTTGTTCATGCCGTAGCGGACCTGCTTGAGGCATTTGGAATAACTCGATATGGAAGTTGTATCGTAAGCCAAATACTCCTTCTCCGTACGCCGTTTGCCTTGAAGGCGGAAAAAGTGCTGACGATCCTCTTCGCTGATAGATGCGAACAACTCGCTGCTCCTTTGCGAAGGAATGTCCTTACCGTACGGATGCTTGTGCATGGCTGACCATCTTGGAAATCGGCTTAGAGGGTTTTTATCTTCCAGAATAAGATAATAGGCAAGAGACAGTAGCTGCTTATAGCTATCTGGAAAACAGGTTTTAAGATCATCGGCTATGCCGATTGATTTTGCTATACCATCGAAAAGATAAGTAGCTCCATAGTAGGTACGGGCTATTTTGGTAATTGGAATCACACCCCGCTTAGCTTTCCCATCTGAAGAAATTGATTTTCTTTTCTTTGTTGGAACTATCTGCTTTGTCTCAGGATCTATCCTGCCGATAAGTTTCCGCTTTGCTCTAGACTGTTTTTTTTTCTTATCCCAGAACGAGACAGACTCATAAGCATAGGTGACCCCTGTTTTCTTGCTGGTTTGATATACGATTGCTGCCATTTAAAATACCTCCTTAATTTCTCGTTACAGTAAATATAATATGTAACGAGGAAAAAGCAAGTACTTTTTTCACTATTTTACAACTATTTTTTGCTTTAGGATTTTCTAATCGTTACAGATCAGCGGGAATGCAGGTTTATAGCTATAACCTTTATTTA
>JAKLPX010000054.1 GCA_022013635.1 Candidatus Delongbacteria bacterium | reverse complement strand
TGCGATGGCAGAATATAGATTTTTACTGCCTACATTATACGGAATGGGAATAAATGTTGAAAAACATGATGACAATTCATTTGTTGATGAAAGTATAATTGTAGATTCTTATGAAGATGAATTCGGGAATGATGTGCCGATTTATCAGGAAAACGGTATTGATTTTACTTATAATCTGAAGGAATTTGATTTCGGGTTAAAACTACCGATGGAATTTATACCTGACCTTCTGACCAGCAAACTGGGAAAATTTGATTTTGACGGATATTTTGCCTATTTAAGAAACGACGCGAAAGCGGATTACGGCGATTTTGTGCTTCAATACACATATTTTAAGGAAAGAAGTTTTAACTTCAACATAAATATCAGTCAGTCTAAATTTGATTACAATTATTATGTAAATCCTATATACGGCAGGCAGGTAAAACTGCACTATTCGAGGCATCAGACAGATTTCATTCAGGGTTTTAATCTCAATTCGGATTACGGGACTTTGCAGGAAGATTATATAAAGTATAACTATAATTTCTACTCCGCCGACCTTAAGGAGAATTTCAAACTTCCTTTCAATTCGGGAATGACTATTAAATTAAATGGTTCTTTGCTTGACAACGACGAAATTGATTCTTTCTATTACAATTATATAGGCGGTATAACAGGCTTGAAAGGTTATTCATTTTACAGTATCGGCGGCACAAAAACGGCGTGGAGCGGTCTGTATATGAGATTTCCGATAGTTGACAGAACGGATAAAAGGTTCGGATTCTTTAATTTCAAGAATTTATTCATAGGAGTTTTCTCCGAAGCCGGAATGGCATGGATTGACGGGGATGTAAAAGATGCTTTTGACGATCTTAAGACTGATGTCGGAATGAATTTAAGGCTTTTCGGCACGCTTTTTTACGGTTATCCGATGTCATTGGAATTTACTGCTTGTTACGGATTGGATAAATTCATAAATGAAAATGTTGAGTATGGCCATGAGGTCAGGACTTATTTAACACTATTGTTCGATTTTCCGGAATTTTAAAAAAAATAAGGATAAAAAAATGAAGATCAGGAATGTAATATTCAGCATAATATTGATACAGGGAATGCTGATATCGGTTTTCGGTGAACCAATTATAAAATATAACGGGCTGAGCAATGTAATACTTGCCCAGGCTGATACTGATGAGCAGACAATAGAAACAGACGGCTCAACACCCCGTATCAAATCTAAAAAAAGAGCAGAATACAGAGATGGCAAAAGCCCTCTTGTTGCCGCAGGATTGTCGTTAGTACTTCCAGGAGCCGGAGAATTTTACGGGGAAGATTATTTACGAAGCGGAATATTTTTAGGAATTGAAGCGTTGACTTTATCAATGTGGTATTATTATGATAGCGAAGGAGACGATAAGACAGATGAATACAGAAATTTTGCAGATAGAAATTTTAGCGACAGTCTTTATTACGGCGGTCTTTTAGGAATGACGCAAAATATAAAAAGCTGGCTGGAAAATAAAAACAGTACAGTTTCCGGTAATGAATTTAATGCGGCTGATTATTGGAGCTATAAATATTTCAGTAACAGAGACAATTGGACTTGGGATTTTAATGACAGCCTATCAGTTTATGATTTTCTAGAATTATCTTTCAAGAATCTCGGTGCTCCTGTTGTTTCACTTGACGGCGGATCTGCTCAATTCACACACAACCTTCCTACAACAAAAACTCAGCAGTATTACGAAATGGTGGGTAAATATCATCAGTTCTCCTGCGGCTGGAATGATTTCAACGGTTACGATTATAACACAGACGGTTCTGTTGTGATGGTGACTGACTCAGTAAGGGCATCCAACGGTACTTATGTTTATGTTGAAAGACCCAAAATGAAGGACGGTATTTTTAATTACAGCGAGAATGGATATAATTCTGCGAAAGTTGATATTTACGAAGATCTGAGGGATAAAACCAATAAGGCTTATGAAATTGGGCAGAACTTTTTAATGATAACCCTGTTAAATCATGTTGCGTCGGCTTTCGATGCTTCTTATGTGATCAAATCTAAATATCAGATTGATACACAGTTAAGGATTGAGAATACTGATAAAGCCGATAAGATCGGACTTGATAACTACAAAATAACTTATTCGGTCAACTGGTAATGAAAAAGGTAACCTGCTTCATAAGCTTTCTGTTTGTTGTTTCGACATTTAATTCAATATATGCCGGAATAAATTTTACAAATAATTATGATAAGATTGACAGCGATTTAATCTTAAATTACGATCGTTACGGAAGAACGACAAAAAGCAAATCGAAAGACAGCGACGGATTTTCATATTTCTGGAGATCGCTGTTAATTCCGGGATGGGGCGAATATAAACTCGGATTGAAGAAAGAAGCCGGTATATTTTTTATAACCGATCTGTTTTTGATAGGTACTGCGGCAGGATTGAATTATTATTCAGGCATAAGAACGGATGAATATAAAGACTACGCTGAACTTTACGCAGGCGTAAATGTAAGCGGAAAAACAGACAGTTACTGGATCCATATTGCGAATTACGACAATACGCTTGAATATAATGAGCAGAAGAATATCAGCAGGTATTTTCAGGAAAGGTACGAGGATGAAGAAGATCAATGGAATTGGGTGTCGTCCGACAGAAGAGAAAAATACAACGATATAAGAGTTTCTGCCGAGAATGCGGACACCTGGTTTTATTATTCGATCGGCGGAATAGCGCTGAATCATTTCTTAAGCGCTTTGAATGCATCTGGTAAAGCCGGTGCAATTAAAGGCGCTGTTACTCAATCTTTTGACGAGAGAGGGAATGTTAAAAACAAACTTCAATTAACTTACGATTTATAGAATTATGAGCACAAGTATTGTTATTATGATTATAGTGTTGCTTTTTTCAGTCGTCTTTCATGAAGTGGCCCATGGATGGATTGCCTATATGCTGGGAGATAAAACGGCTTATAAAATGGGAAGACTGACCTTAAATCCGATACCTCATATAGACCCGATGATGACGATATTAATGCCGTTGATGCTGGGTTTTATGACCAATTGGCAAGTGATGTTCGGCGGCGCAAAACCGGTTCCGGTAAATCCTTACAATTTCAAGAATCCGAAAAAAGGTATGGCAATAACTGCTGCGGCAGGACCCGCATCAAATCTTCTGTTAATAATAGTGACGATTCTGCTGTTCAAGATATTAGGAATATTGGGTTTTATTGATAAGTATGAAGTCGTTGCCAGATTTAATTACGACGATCTGAATTTCCTGGATACATTTTTCATATATTCTGTCATGATCAATTCCGTTCTGATGGTGTTTAACCTCCTTCCGATACCGCCACTCGACGGGTCAAAAATACTTATGGGTTTTCTCACAGACGATCAAGCCTATAAATACGAATCAATGAGCCGTTACGGGATGTATATTCTGATCGGCATACTCCTCTTGGGCAGTATATTGAATTTTTCTATTATAGGCGCAATAATTTATCCGTTCATAAATTTTTTCATAAGGCTGTTATTAGGCTAAAGGATTTTATGAGGTTTTTTGAAAGTCACGCACATTTATATTTTGATGATTTTGATAAAGACAGGGATAAGCTTATCGAAAATTTATTATTTTCAAGTATCGAAGGTATAGTGAATGTAGGCGTAGATCTTCATACGAGTAAGCAGAGCATAAAATTGTCCGATAAATATAAAAATGTATATGCTGCATGCGGATTTCATCCGAACGATCTTCAGTTGATAAAATTTGAAGATATGAATATTTTAAGAGAGTTGTTGAGTCACGAAAAAGTTGTTGCAATAGGGGAGACAGGCATAGACCTTTTCCGTGACAGAGTTCCGCTTGAAATTCAGCGAAAATTTTTCATTAAGCAGCTCGAAATAGCGCTGGAAGAAAATTATCCGGTTATAATTCACTCAAGAGCAGCCGAATTTGAAACTCTTGATATAATAAACGAAGTTTCAGATAAATACAGCGGAGTGTTTCATTGTTACGCCGGAGGGATAGATACGGCTTTTAAGCTTATTGATAAGGGATTCTATATTTCTTTTACAGGCAGTATCACTTATAAGAATAACGACAGGGAAGAAGTTGTTAAAGAAATTCCGCTGGAGTATATGCTTCTTGAGACTGATTCGCCTTTTTTAACTCCGATTCCTAATCGCGGTAAAAGAAATGATCCGTCAAATCTCAGATTCATTGCTCAGAAGATCGCGGAAATTAAAAATATCAGCGTAGAAGAGGTTGCGATGGTAACAACAGAGAACAGTAAAAAGCTTTTCAGAATATGATAAATTTAATTGCAAACTTATAAATAAAGATATATCATCTAAAAAAAAGGAGATCTTATGAAAAAATACCTGGAACTTATTCTTTTACTTGCTGTTTTTGCAGCAATAAACGCAGTTGAGCCTGTAAAAACTGACGGACAAAAACCTGTTGAACAAAAGGAAACTGTAATTAAACTTGGTCATGTCTGCTATAAAAGCATTGCTTTTCAGGCAGAACAATTTACAAAAGAAAAAAAATACGATGAAGCATTGAAATTATTCAATGATGCTAAAACCAAACCTGAATATGCCGCTCATGTTGCGAATATTTACTCGTGCATAGCTTCGATAAATAACGAAACGAAGAAATATGACGAGAATATCAAGCTCTGGAACGAAGGACACGAAAAAGGAATCGTTTTCGGTATTGATCCGAAAATGAAAGAATATCAGCCGTATTTAAAGATCAAAGGATTTAAAGAAGCTGCAAAAAAGGATATGATCCTAAAAACCGAACAAGCTAAGAATCCCGTTCCTGCCCAAGAATGCGGCAATGAAAAAGAGACAAAATAATTTATTTAATGAAGAAAAGTAAATTTAATAGGATTATTCATAAATCAAACGGCGATACGGTCGTGATAGACCGTATTGAGCTGATCAAACAGCTTAGGCGGAATAATCTCCGCAAAGGCAGGGTTATTCAGCCGAAGAAAGGTCAGTACAACCGTAAAGACAAGAGCTGGAAAAAGGAGATTTAGGTCTCAAAATAGGTTGCCAAGACTTTACAAAGAACCGAGACAAACAAAGCAAGCTTGTAGGATCAAACCGGTGATGTAGTTGCGTCAGGGCGGACGAATGTCCGCCCTTTTTTTTATTTTTTCAAGAATTGATTCAACTCAATTACGAGCTGATCTACTGAAGTTGAAGGATTATGATTATGAGGAAGTGTACTTTTAATTGAAGTTCTCAATTTTTTAGCATTTTTTAAAGCAAAATTTTGCCCTTGTTTGTCATTTGTTTTTTTTGATAAATTTTGCAGGAAGTTGTACATATTAGGATCATTCTTTTTATATTTTATTTTCATTCTATAATCTAATATTTTCAAATATTGTTTACGACTAATTTCGCCTGTATGATAATCGAAATGTAATAAATACCATAATTCAAAAGCTTCATTTGAATACGCTATCTTAATAGAGATATTTCTTCCTACTTTTTTGGCGAATATTTTATTCAACTTTAGTTCTTCGTTTACAACAGTTTCAAATGCTTGGTTATAATTTTTTAAAAGAAAATCATCTTTATCAAAAACGCACCACAGTTTCTCAAAATATTTACCCTCTTCAGCAAATTTTTTCCACTCAGGCATATTAAGAGAATCCATTTTTTCGCCGAGTCTTTTGGCAACATCGGCTTTAAGTTCTACTGCACCTTTTTCTCCATAAGCTGCATTTGCTGAAGCTTCATACTGCTTTAAAATATCGTCTGCCGAACTAACTTTTGAACCAGGAATAATTTCTCCAAGAATTCCTTCTTTAACTG
>JAKLPX010000053.1 GCA_022013635.1 Candidatus Delongbacteria bacterium | reverse complement strand
TTAAAAAAATTAAGAGAAGAAATACTGTCTGGTGAAATTGACTGTGGAAATTATCACTATTTTAAAATCTATGATCCTAAAGAAAGAAATATCTGTGCTGCCGAATTTAAAGAAAGAGTTCTTCATCATGCAATAATGCTTCAGGCTCATGACACATTTGAGCAATATCAGATCTATGACAGCTATGCAACAAGAATTGATAAAGGTACTCACAAAGCAATAGATAAAGCAAAAAAGTTTAATAATAAGTATGATTATTTTTTAAAATTAGATGTAAGAAAATATTTTGATTCGATCGACCATGTTATATTAATGAAAGCTTTAGAGAAGAAATTTAAGGATTTGGAAGTTCTGCGAATTTTTGAAAAGATCATTGAAAGTTATAAAGTTACAAGCCGTAAAGGTGTTCCGATCGGTAATTTGACTAGCCAATATTTTGCAAACCACTATCTTGCAGGACTGGATCATTTTATCAAGGAAGAATTGAAGATCAAAGGATATGTCAGGTATATGGACGATATGGTTTTATGGCATGATGATAAGGAATATCTAAAGAACTGCTCATTGACTTTGACAAATTTTTTAAAAGAAAAACTTGTACTTGATTTGAAAGTATCGCAGATAAATAAAACATAAGCGGGAGTCAATTTTCTCGGCTATAAATTAAAGAAAGATTTTGTTAAGTTGGCGGACAGCAGTAAAAAGAGATTTATAAAAAAGATGAAATTATATGCGGAGTATCTTGATTCAGGTGAGTGGTCACAGGAAGATTATCAGAGGCACACTTTACCACTGATCTCATATACTGACTATGCCACGAAGATTAAACCGCTTCGCTCATTGATAATAGAAAAGATAAAGGTTAATGCCCAAACGGAAAGGCTCTAACCGCGTTCTTCGCGGCGGCAGCTGGAACAACAACGCTACTAACTGTCGTGTTGCCAATCGGAACAACAACAACCCCGAGAACAGTAACAACAACAACGGGTTCCGTGTCGTTCGCCTCCCATAGCTCGTTACGGATGGATTTCCGAATTGAACAGGGCATTATCCTGCTCCCAAATTATCGGGACGAAAGGGAACAAAGAAAATCCGCTTAGTAGAGTTAAACCAGAGTGTTTAACTGATAGTCGAAAGGTGGATTTTATTTTAGTTTGAATGTTTACAATAGAGGAAAAAAATAGTATATTTGATGCTAAACACTCTGAAAATGAAGACCGATGGGTACTTTTAGGAATGTCTTCAAATGAATTGATTCTTGTAGTTGTTCATACATTCAGAGACAGCAACAGGATCGAGCTTGTAAGAATTATCAGTGCCAGAAAAGCAACAAAAAATGAATTAAGAACTTATGATAAAAGGCAAATAAAATGAAAAAAGAATATGACTTTACCAAAGCTGAGCAGGGAAAATTCTTCAGACCGATAGACAAACTGGATATACCTATATATCTTGATAAGGAAATTATTGAATATTTTCTGAAAAGCAGAAAAAAGAAAGATAAAGATTTCTCATTAAGTGAAATAATTAACGCTCTGCTCAAGAAGGATATCGAAATTTCTGAGAAACTACAAAATTAAGTTTGGTGTTTAATTTGTGACCGGGGACAGAAATATGAAAACACGACTAATATTTTTACTACTAATCCTGACATCGCTGGTGCTAGCTCAAACCGAGAAGGGAATTGCAATAAATAAGAAGCCAGGCAACGAGGGCAAACGGTGGGCGATCTGCGTCGGGATAAACGATTATGACGATAAAGGGATACTTGATTTAAAGAAAGCACGGAATGATGCCGAAGCTCTCGGAACAGCTCTTAAAGATTACGGACAATTCGATTATGTCTATAAAATGACAGATAAAAACGATCCGAGGAGCGAAGAATATCCGTCTTTAAGAAAATTAAAAGCAAAACTAAAATATCTGAAAGGTTTTTTAAATCCCGAAGATCTGGTCGTGTTTTCTTTTTCAGGGCATGGTGTATCGAACAAAAACGGTGAAAGCTACCTTGTATTATCAGACAGCGACCCGAACGACATTTATAATACAAGTTTAAAGTTAAAAGAAGTTACGGATGTCTTAAAAACCAGCGGGGTGAAAAAGTCACTTCTGCTTGTGGATGCCTGCAGGGAAGTTTTACAGGAAAATAAGGGAATAAACCAAAACGGACTTAAATCTGAAAAGTTTGAGAAAAGCGAAGTCGCCGCAACATTTTACGCAACAAAAGACGGCGTTACCGATTGGGCGCTGTCAAAAGGTAAACAGCAAAGACCTTACACACAAATAAACGGCGAAAAATTCGGTGATCTTGCACTATCGAGTTATAAGGGAGTTCAACCGAACAGGAAATCTACTTCTTCAAGCGAGGGAGTCAGCAGTGATTACATTTTCGTTCAGGGCGGAACATTTCAGATGGGCGGCACTGAAAGCGATGAAAAACCCGAGCGTGAGGGACGAACGCGGGGAAGGGCTGGATTAAGAGAAAGCCGAGGGAAAAAAGGAATTTAAGAAGTAAATTTCGATAGAATAAAATTTCGGATAGATTCCATATCTTTCAAAGCTTTATTCATGTCGTTTATATCTAACTCAAACGGATATGGATATCTTGTTTCGACTGCGTAATCCGAGAGATCAATGCAGTTATCAATAAGGCTGTCAAACTCATTTTGAATCTTAACGCAAATCTTTAATAATTCTTCGAGGTTGTGTGTCTGTTTTATCTCGCTGTTGCTTTTTATGATGAATGCTTTCAAATATTTCTCTGCGCATTGTTGACAATGAAAACAAACGATTTCCAATAAAGGTTTTATGTTTTTACTGAGCAAAACGGCCGCTTGATAATCATTTTCGGCAAATTCTATCCACTTTTCTACTTCAGTACGATTATCCATATAATTTGATTCCGTTCTGTCTTATTTCTCTTTCTATGCTGTCTAATTTATCTGCTCTTTCTTCAAATTCATCTGATCTGTAAATCAGCATATCCATAGGTATTGAAATGTAATTGTAAACTTTTTTTCTTATTAACCTGAGAAGATCAAGTTTCCTTTTGCTGTCGTCAGTTATTATGCAAATGTCAAAGTCGCTGTTATCGTTGAAATTTCCTTTTGCATAAGAGCCGAAAAGGAAAATTTTATTTACATTGAAGGAAGAGACAATGATTTCTTTAATTTTTGTAACTTCCTCAGGAATTTTAGTCATAAATATCAGTCCAAATTTATTTGGGAATATAATATATTTTTATTTGTGAAGCAAGTAGAATACTTTGGTTGATTTTCAGCACTTAGAATACAGCGGATTTTTTTATTTGAATGTTTACATCTTCCCACTTCAAGGAATTAATGAGCATTGATGATGGCATTAAAAAATTATTTTATGAAATTGAATGTACGAAATGCTCTTGGAGCGTAACTGAATTGAAAAGACAGATGGGATCTTTGCTTTATGAAAGAACCGGATTATCGTCTGATAAAAATAAAATATTTCAAAAAGCCGCCGGCAAGAATAAAGTTAATCATTGGTCGGATACCATTAAAGATCCGTATATTTTTGAATTTGTCGGTTATAAGAGCCGTGAGGTTCTATCGGAAAAATCTTTAGAAAATGGCTTAATTGATCACCTTCAGCAGTTTTTAATTGAACTTGGCAAAGGGTTTTGCTTTGAAGCACGACAAAAGAGGATTACTATTGATAATGGGCACTATTATGTAGATCTTGTTTTGTATCACAGAGTTCTTCACTGCAATGTTCTGATTGAACTAAAAACAGAGAAATTTCATCATTCTCATGCCGGCCAGCTTAATATGTATTTGGAATATTATAAAAAATATGAAATGTCGGTAGGTGACAATCCGCCTGTTGGTATATTGCTTTGTACAGCAAAAGATAAGGAACATGTTGAATTCGCGACTGCAGGGATTAACAAAAAACTATTTGTCTCTACTTATCTGGTTTCGTTACCTGAAATTAAAGAATTGAAAGCTTTTATAAAAACTGAATTAACAAAGTACGGAAAATAATATATGAAAACACGAATAATATTTTTACTTTTAATCCTGACAGGGTTAGTTTTTGCCCAGTCAGAAAAAGGCATATCCATAAAATCCAAAGCCGGAAACGAAGGTAAGCGATGGGCTGTCTGCGTAGGTATTAATAACTACGACTATAACGGCATACTTGACTTGAAGAAAGCGCAGAACGATGCCGTAGCTCTTACCGCGTTCTTCGCGGCGGCAGCTGGAGCAGCCGCGCTACTTACTTCCGTGTTGTTCGCCCTCCCGTAGTTTATGCGGTTATCCATTCCGTAGCGAGCGAGAAAAAGGCAAGAACCTCGAAAATACGGCTCGGGCGTGAGGGACGAACGCCGGAAAGAGCAGTATAAAGAGAGATTCAAGCAGAGAATAGAAAGACTTTCTTTTGTTTCTTTTCTTTGTCAAAGAAAAGAAAATCGGAGAAATTTGGAGAAAGAAATATGCAGTTAAAAGTTTTTACTATACCGATTTTAAATTCAGAACCGTTTGAGACAGAAATGAATCACTTTTTTGCGACACACAAAGTAATTGATGTCAGAAAAGAATTTTCCCAGAGCGAAAAAGGGGTTTACTGGTGTTTTTGCGCCGAATATATCGAAAGCGGAGCAAAAGGGAGTTCTGATAAAAGCAGGAATAAGATTGATTACAAAGCTGTTTTAAGCGAAAATCAGTTCAAAGTATTTTCACGGATGAGAGAGATTAGAAAAATTATCGCTGCGGGTGAGGCTTTGCCTGCTTATGCTGTTTTTACAGATGAGGAACTTTCAAATATATCTAAGCTGGAAGAAATTTCATTATCAAAACTGAAAACGATTGAAGGCATAGGAGAAAAGAAAATAGAAAAGTTCGGGCAGAGATTGTTAGAAAGTTTAAAGGAAAATACTCAAAGTGAAAAGAACGGGCAGCCTGATAAATTGAACTCCGGAGAGTGGTCTCAAACTGATTATCAGAGGCATGTTATTCCGCTGATTTCATAAACAGACTATGCCACAAAAATTAAACCGTTTCGCTCATTGATAGTAGAAAAATTAAAGGTTAATGCCTAAAGGGAAGGGCTCCAACCGCGTTCTCCGCGGCGGCAGCTGGAACAACAACGCTACTAACTGTCGTGTTGCCAATCGGAACAACAACAACCCCGAGAACAGCAACAACAACAACGGCTTCCGCGTTGTCCGTCTCCCATAGCTCAAAGCGGATTTTTTTATTTGAATGTTTACAAACTTCAATTGTTTTCGTATATTAGGTTAAAATTGCATGGAGGGCGGGATGCAGGCCTTGAGAATAATTAAAACCGTTTCATCAGACAGAGTACCTGAATTAATGGAATTTGAAGGTAAAAGAGTTGAAATTATCATTCTGCCTAATTTCATTGATGATCTCAATGAAGACAAACAAACTAGTATTCTTGAACTTAGAGGAACTTTAAGTGAAAAAATTGACGGCATGGAATTTCAAAACGCCGTAAGAAAAGATTGGGATATGCGATGAAATACCTTTTCGATACAAATGCTGTTATAAATTTTATTAGCGGTAAAGGTGATTTTACTTTTATGACTTCAGAAGACTCTTTTCAGATGTCGTTTATAACCGCTATTGAGTTGTCAGTCGGTTGTAAAAACCGGAATGAAGATGAAATTATCACAAAATTTAAAAACAGATCCGATCTGGTGCTGATTGATAGGGATCTGATAAATAAGACTGTAGAAATTAGAAAAAATTACGGATTGAAAATTCCTGATTCAATTATAGCGGCTACAGCTTTATCTGAAAACGCATTCCTTGTTACATCAGATAAAGATTTTATAAATCGGATGAATGACTCAGGGTTGAAAATTTTAACTCCCTGCTAAGGCATTAGAATCAGAAGGATAAAACCTATGAAAACAAAACTAATATTTTTACTTTTAATCCTGACCGGCTTCCTTTTCGCCCAAGCCGAAAAAGGCATATCTATTAAATCCCAAGCCGGAAACGAAGGCAAGCGGTGGGCGATCTGCGTCGGGATAAACGATTATGACGATAAAGGGATACTTGACTTAAAGAAAGCGCAGAATGATGCCGAAGCCTTGGGAGCAGCTCTAAAAGATTACGGTCAATTCGATTATGTGTATAAAATGACCGATAAAAATGATCCGAGGAGCGATGAATATCCATCTTTAAGAAAATTAAGATCAAAATTAAAATATCTGAAAGGTTTTTTAAGTCCCGAAGATCTGGTCGTATTTTCTTTTTCAGGTCATGGAGTATCCAACAAAAACGGCGAAAGTTACCTTGTATTATCAGACAGCGACCCGAACGATATTTATAGCACAAGCCTAAAATTAAAGGAAGTTACCGATATCTTAAAAACCAGCGGGGTGAAAAAGTCACTTCTGCTTGTGGATGCCTGCAGGGAAGTTTTACAGGAAAATAAGGGAATAAACCAAAACGGTCTTAAAGCTGAAAAGTTTGAAAAAAGCGAAGTTGCGGCAACATTCTACGCCACTAAAGACGGCTGGTTCAGCTACGAAGACGACAAAGGTGAATTCGGAGCTTTTACGAAATATGTGCTAAAAGGTATTGAAGGCGAAGCGGACAACTCCGACTATCAGGGAAACGGGGACGGCATCGTGACATTTACCGAGCTTGCTTCTTTTGTGGAAGACGGCGTTACCGATTGGGCACTGTCAAAAGGTAAACAGCAAAGACCTTACACACAAATTAACGGGGAAAAGTTCGGCGATTTGGCATTGGCAAGCTATAAGGGAGTCCAGCTGAATAGAAAATCTACTTCTTCAAGCGAGGGAGTAAGCAGCGACTTTATTTTCGTTCAGGGCGGAACATTTCAGATGGGCGGAACTGAAAGTGACGAAAAGCCCGTTCACAGTGTAACTGTAGGGGATTTTTATATTGGGAAGTATGAGGTAACACAAGCGCAATATCAGGCAGTCATGGGCAAGAATCCGAGCAACTTCAAAGGGGATAATTTACCTGTAGAATCAGTTACATGGAATGATGCCGTTGAATATTGCAGGAAATTAAGCCAAAAGGAAGGGGTTACATACAGGCTACCAACAGAAGCAGAATGGGAATATGCGGCGAGAGGCGGAAATCAAAGCAGGGCTTATGAGTACAGCGGGAGCAGCAATATTGACGAGGTTGCATGGCAATCGGGAGACAAATGGGGTAGTTTAGGATCTACGAAGTCTGTCGGGGGCAAAAAACCGAATGAAATCGGCATTTACGATATGTCTGGTAATGTATGGGAATGGTGTTCAGATTGGTACGGCAGTGATTATTACAGAAACAGTCCAAGCAGTAATCCCGCAGGTCCTTCAACAGGCTCCAGCCGCGTTCTCCGCGGGGGTAGCTGGAGCTACTACCCCGTTAGCTGTCGTGTTGCCTATCGGGGCCGCGGCAACCCGACCAACAGCGGCAGCTATAGCGGTTTCCGCGTTGTTCGTCTCCCGTAGTTCTGGAAAGGAAATCTTTTCCTCATTGAGCTAAAAAAAACGAGGCTTTCGAAATGACAGACCGAGCACGAGGGACGAGTGCGGGGAAGGGCTGGAAAAGAGAAAGACGAGAAGAAGAGATTGTAAATTCATTTTGCTTCTTTTTCTTGCAAGAAAAAGAAGTTTTATAAAAAATGCAATTTAGAATTTACGAAAATTTGGAAAAATAATATCAAGGAGTTTGCCGAATGGATAAAGACGCGGCATTTAAAATAGCCAAAACATTTGTAGAATTTCTAAAAGTAAAGAAATATCAAATAGTTGACGCTTATCTTTTCGGATCTTACGCAAAAGGTAACTTTAACGAAGACAGCGATATAGACTTGGCAATAATCTTGGAAGGCTGCAAAAATAATTACGATACACAGGTCGATCTGATGAAACTTAGAAGGAATTTTGATCTAAGAATCGAACCTCACCCTTTTGAGAAAAGCGACATTGACGGGAACGATCCTTTTTTGAGTGAAGTATTAAAGACTGGAATTAAAATATAAAGCAAAAAAAGAAGCAAAATCATATCAAACTAACCGGAATAGACCAGATATTTTCTTCTATTGGCAAGTAGTTATCACACAGACAGATGACCCCGCCTTCTCCGATAGGAATATTTAGCTTCTCGAGCAGATGGAAATGTTTGATGTGCTCTTTTCTCGGTGAAGCTGTTTTCTTGAATTCGATGGGATAAATTGTTCCGTCACTTTCTATGAGCAGGTCAATTTCATTCATATCTTTGTCCCTGTAATAGAAAAAATTGCCGGTTCTTCCATTATGCCAGTAGCTTTTTAGTATTTCAATTAAAATCCAAGTTTCAAGCATCGCCCCGCTCATTGCTCCCAATTCAAGTGTTTCAGGACTCGACCAGCCTGTAAGATAAGTACAAAGTCCGGTGTCCAAAAAATATAATTTAGGTGATTTTACAAGCCGTTTTGAAATATTTGTGAAATAAGGTTCCAAGAGATAGATAATTCCGCTTATTTTGAGAATAGAAAGCCACGATTTAGCGGTATTGGGAGCAATATCTGCATCTCTTGCAAGATCGGACATATTTAATAAACCGCCTGTTCTTGCGGC
>JAKLPX010000052.1 GCA_022013635.1 Candidatus Delongbacteria bacterium | reverse complement strand
ACTTAACGCTATTTATTCAATAAAAGAAAACGGCGAAATAGAGATAAAAACAGAATTCTTGGAACCCGATATGGATTTTTTACAGGCACATTCATTAAAAAGCACCAGATATCTTAAGCTGTCTATAAGGGACACAGGCGAAGGAATAGATGATGAAATTAAAAGAAAAATATTTGATCCTTTCTTTTCTATAAAGAAGAAAGGCAAAGGGTCGGGACTGGGTTTAGCTTCTGCTTATGGAATAATAAAAAATCATGAAGGAACGCTTATATTTGAAAGCGAGAAATTCATCGGTTCTGTATTTATCATATATTTACCATCCCAAAAATGTACAGAAGCTATTTCGGAAGAATTTAAAGTCAATAATTTGAAAACCGATAGAGGACAAATCCTAATAGTTGACGATGAAAAAATGGTTCTGGATGCTATGTCAAACATGCTGACCAGTCTCGGTTACAAATCACTAAAGACAGAAAAGGGAGAAATTGCGATTGATGTTTTTAACAATAACCCTAATATTTCACTTGTGATATTGGATATGATTTTACCGGGAATGGATGGAAGTAAAATATTTACTGAATTAAAGAAAATCAATCCCAAAGTCAAAGTTCTGATTTCAAGCGGATACAGTATGTCAAAAAAAGTTGAAGAATTATTAATAAACGGCGCAAAAGGTTTTATTGAAAAACCTTTTTCAATGGAAGAATTATCGGTTAAAGTAAGGGATATAATTGATGGAAATTAAAAAAAGGGGTTCGATTGAACCCCTTTAATTTTATTTTATAGTTTCAGTTTCTGGAAGGCTATATTCTTCAACCATTTTAATATTCATCTGTTCTAATGCATCAAGTATCGGATTGTATATCTCAGGAATTACCGGAATATGAACGCCTTTTACATGAATTTCACCTTCCAGAATCATTCTGACGCCGACAGCTGCCGGCAAAGCGACGGTTCTTGCAATTGATGTATCTGTTTCTAAAGTACCGAAATCAAGCATTCTCGATTTGATAACTTCTTTGCTGCCGTCAGGGTAGGACGCAAGGAAAGTATGCTGCATAACAACCATATCTCTTTCTTTTTCACCGACCATCATTTTGGAGATCATCAAATCCGCAACTACTTCGAACGGCGAATCTTCTTTTCTTTCAATTTTTTGATCACTAAATAGGCCAAGCCATTCAAACGCATCAATGATTCTTGAATCTGCAGGGATACCGATATGATTTGCTGCGGCATTTCTTATATCGGATGAACAGCATGCCCCTATCAGTTTAGCCAACATATCGCCGTAGCTCTTTCCTTCAAGATTAATCTTGTTGTATGAAAGAAGTCCGCAGGCTTTCATCGCATCAATGTTTTCGCACCATCTATCGTATCTGAAAGTTCCTCTGAACATGGTTTTCGTTTCAGGAATTCCATAAAGCTCAATGTATGGCAGAGAATCCCTGTTGGGATAAACTTCGAGCTTGCCGACTTTCGGGAAATCCACTTCAATCGGATTTTTGAAAAGATCTTCCGTCGGAATGTATTTAACATTACCGTGACGAAGATATTTACCATCGTTATTGCCTGCCATTACAACACCTTTAGGAGCCCAAGTGAACTTATATTTAAAAGGATTCTTCTCCGCTTCCGGCGCAACAAGAGCACCGCAGAAAGAGTAAAATTCCTCGACATTTCCACCTTTTTTATGTATGTGATCAATGATCCTCATTGCTGACATGTGGTCTATACCGGGATCAAGTCCGACTTCATTCAAAATTATGATTCCGGCGTCTTTTGCCTGTTGATCAAGCGCTTCCATCTCGGGTTTAACATAAGATGTGGTAATCATATTCTTTTTGTGCTTGATACATAGTTTTGCAACCATCACATGGTGTGCGTAGGGTAGAAGGCTGACCGAAAGATCATGCTCCTGTATCATTTTATCAAGAGCGGTTTCGTCTTCGACTGTCCACGCTATTGCCGTTCCGTTCGGGTGTCCTGCTATCATTGAGTCTGCTTTGGATTTTGTCCTTGTAGCAACTGTCACTTTAATTTCATGGTCAAGTAAATATCTTACGATCGGTTTTACGACCATTCCTGCACCGAGAATTAACACTTTTTTCATTTTTTTTCTCCGTTTTTATTTATTTTAAATATTGTTCGATGTATCTGTAATCAGGCGTAAACTCTCCGTTCAACAGGATCAAAGCTCTTTTTGTGGGCGAAGGCAGATTAATTTCAGAGAATGGCTTGGAGAAATCGCATTTAGCTATGTCTTCAATAAACGGACAAAGAGCCTTGCTGAAAAATTCTGAAGATTCTCGCGGCAACTCACTCGGCAGGATATCAACCGTCATCATCAGAAGTCCTTTTCCTTCGTGTCCCATGGTGACGGATCTTTTATCTGTATCGTAAACATAGATCGGATCGTCAATATGAGTTCCCATTTCCGTGCATTCTACCGAACCGTGAACATCGCATGCGATATCTCCGATAGCGAAAAGTTTGAAGTTATTATTGTAATTTTTCGACAAATAATCTTTTGTCACAAGTCTCGGATATTTCTCAGTCCAGAATACGCAATTCATCATAACGGTCAATTTTGGAATAAATTTTTCAAAAACGCCATTGAATTTTTCGGGATGATCATAATATTCCTGAAGAATAAACCGGCTCCCGTCCGTTCTTTCAGCCAAGTGTTCTTCCTTAAAAATTACTTTATAAAGCTTTTTATTTGAGCATCTGTTTATGTCAAGATCAAGAAGTTGTTTCGGAGTTATTTCTTCATGCGGTAAAATATCGAATATTTCTTGAGCGCCTTTTGAAACATTTCCGTAGCCCGTAAAACCCACTACAAACGGGCATAATTCCTTCGGCAGTCCTTTGTCGGTAATTTCTTCTGAAATTTCTTTAAGAACGCTTTTTGCTT
>JAKLPX010000051.1 GCA_022013635.1 Candidatus Delongbacteria bacterium | reverse complement strand
ACCGGGATATCTATTTAATAAAAACCGTTTTAACTGGTTCTTTAAATTAAATCGCCTATTTTTGAACTTAGATATCTGGCATAAAAAAATTTCTTCTGCTTCCATGTCAGCCTCTGCGAGTACTTTTGAGATAGTGTAAGGTGAAAACCAATACTTGTGATCTGAATTTATTAACTCAAAGTGTTTGAATGTGTTAAAGAAATTATCGTAGCAAAATCCGTTGGGTACTGATATAATGATTTTATTGATAATACCGCTAAATTTTTTCTTAACGGATTTCAGGAACATAACAGGGTCATTCACATGCTCCAGCATTTCTCCTAAAAAAATAAAATCCCAATTCTCGTTTTCAATCTCAGGAATAGTATCTTTAGTTATGTCAGCACAGAAAACATCTGGAATCTTCAATTCGTTCCTTAAGTATTCAATACTTTCAGCATTTAAATCAATTCCAATGCATTTATTTGTATTTTTTAAAAGAATATCGTGCATCCAGGTATTCTTAATTCTTTTTTTGTCAATAAGTCCGATGTGATCCGCGCAGCCAACATGTACAAGTTTGCTCTGATGAGTAATCTGTTTTATCAGAGAAATCCGGTCAGTTATATGATTTTCCTTTGAAGAGAATGTAAATTTTATTCCGCTGGAAAAGCTCAAACCTTTTAAATATTTATATGTTTCGGAATTTATCTTCATCTGCCTACCAGACTATTTTTTCTCTTTTCCAAAATATCACCGCACATCGTATTAACATTTTCAACTTTTATTTCCAAAGTTTTATCAGTTCTCTTTATTCTGTTTAACCAGTCAAGCGGGAAAGACTTGAGTCTGTAAATTAACATATCGGGCTGGCAGATGCATTTCTTGCCTGCTATTGAAAGTGCCTGATTCCAATCGAACGGTTCGTTGAACGCAATGCAGAATAAATCGAAAAAATCTTTTTCTTCATCTCTGCTCAGAATAGCCGATATTTTATTAGTAAGTATGTTTGTAATATTATCAATTCTGCGATTGTCTTTGATAATAGAAAGCCCTTCTCTATAAACCCTGTCATTAACGAAATCTAACTGAAGGACATTATCAACCATCAGTCTATTAAAGTCCCGTGAATGCACCGTGTGAGTGTATTCAATATTTTCAGAGCTGAATTTATCGGATATTTGCTTTATATATTCTGAATATAAATCATCATTGGGCGCAAAAAAATCCAAATCATCAGAGTACCGATAGCTATAATGAAAACGATGAAGAGCCGTACCTCCGGTAAGATAAAATGAATTTTCAAGTGAGAATACAATTTTAAGGACTTCATCCTGTACCTCATACAGAATATTATAGTCTATCTTTTTTTCCATTCCAGAGCCTCAATTTTATTGTTTTCTGCGAAAAGTAGATTTCTGAGTACAAGCACATATCTTTCGATGAAAGACAGATTATATGAAGGTTTGAATTCATCAAACATGATTTTTAATGTGATTTTGTCGAACAGCATTTCAAGATCGTGAAGTTTTTGAGTCGAATTATACATTATCTTCTCAAACAGTTTTTTCTTTAGCCTTTTGTCGTTGCCTTTAATAATTTTAATGATAGCCTCAGGCGTAATATTATATTCCCAGTAGCACTCTTTGATTATTCTTTCAATATGTATTCTTTTTAATTCCATTAAGAGTTATTTCCATTAAATTGTATATCATAAAGCATTTTATATTTAGCATTACTTCCCAACAGTTCTTTGTGAGTTCCTATGCCTATAATTTCACCGCTGTCAATGACAACGATCCTGTCGGAACTCAGGATGGTTGAAAGCCTATGGGCAATAATTATCACAGTTCTGTCTTTTGTAGCCATTTCTATAGCTTTCTGAACTTTCTGTTCAGCTTCCGAATCTAACGAACTTGTAGCTTCATCAAATATAAGGATAGGTGGGTTACCTACGATAGATCTTGCTATGCACAGTCTTTGTCTTTGTCCCCCAGAAAGGTTAGACGCTTTCGGGCTTAACATGGTAGCGTATCCGTCTTCGAGATCATTGATGAATTCGTCCGCATAAGCGATCTCTGCGGCTTTTTTGACATCTTCAAGGCTTAAAGTTTTATTTGAGCCGTATCTGATATTATTTTCTACTGTTTCATTGAATAGAATTGATTCCTGTGTTACTGTTCCGAAAAGGTCGTGGAGGTCTTTGATCTTTATATCTCGTAGATCTGTGCCGTCAATAGAGATTCCGCCTTCCTGCGGGTCGTAAAATCGTTCAATCAGATTTACAAGCGTGGTTTTCCCGCCTCCGCTTTTCCCGACTAACGCGATCTTCTCGCCTTTGAATATCTCTAAATTTATATTCTTCAGGATTTTTTTGTTATCATAGCTGAAACTAAGATTTTCAATTTTTAAAGATTTTGTAAAATCTGCTTTGGAAACAGCGTTAACGGATTCTTTAATTGTAGGCTCAATGTTCAGTATGTCAAAAACTCTTGTCAATGACACCAATGCTCTCCGTATTTCCGTATAAGCTTTGGTTAATTCTTTCATTGGATGTAAGATTGAGAAAATAGCGAACAGGAAAGCAGTGAAACCGCCGAATGTCAAACCGGAGTCGTTATCCAGTACCAGTCTTCCTCCTATTAAAAGAACTACTACGCCGGTAATAGTACCGTTAAGCTCAGACAAAGGTACATTTATTGATTGGTAAAGATGGGATTTCAGCCAAGCTGCATAGAAATTATGATTTTCACGGCTGAATTTTTCCAGTTCATGATCTTCTTTTGAGTATGATTTTACGATCTTGACACCGTTGAAAACCTCTTCCATTTTGGAATAAAGCGATGAGTAGGTCTTTTGGATCCGCTTGGAATACTTCTTTATTTTTCCGCCGATGTAAGATATTGATATCGCAAAGACAGGAACTATTATGACGACGAACATGAATAATTTAACATTTATGAACATTGCGATCGAAACATAGATTACTACTAATGAAAAATCTCTAAGTGAACCGAAGAAAGATTGGATAAAGAGATCGCTTACTATGCTTACATCGGAGGTCAGCCTGACCTGAAGATCGCCGATCTTGTTATCTTTATAAAAGCTCATGGAGAGGTCATAATAGTTCCTGTCTTT
>JAKLPX010000050.1 GCA_022013635.1 Candidatus Delongbacteria bacterium | reverse complement strand
TCAGCAGAATGGGTTTTCTTTTTGATGTGTTTTTCCACTGCATAAATATATCATCAACAGCTCATTTTAAATACATTTAACACCTCCATAAACTCGAACTTAAATCAAAGATAAGCACTATTCTAAAATAAAACAAGTCAATAAATTATTTTTTTATGAAAAATCCAAGGCAATAAATAGTCGATATTCTAAAAAATCCAAGGCAATAAATGATTTAAAAATGAGTTAATTGTTTTTTTTAAGGTCCGGTCATGAATTTTGAAATCACTTCGCCGGTTCTTTTGTCTATATTGATAATTGCATTCATTCCGAGAGAATTATTATTGGTCATTATATGCCACTCGCTTCCCTGATCGGTTATTGAGATTTTATCATCATCCCATTTCCATTTTTCTTGAGCGCATACATTTTTTGCGATCTGAAAAGCTTTTTCTTTTGTGATGTAAAGTCCTTTTATTATGGCTATCTTGACTGGCTCTGTTGCGATATCTACCTTAGGGACTTTCTTGAGCATCTGCGAGCATTTTTCCATGTCTGGTTTTAGCTTAATCCAGAATGTGTTTTCATATATTTTCTCCCAGTAATCATCAGAATAAGCCCCGTACCATTGAGATTCTTTCTGCGCATCTGTGGAATAATGGCAGGTTACTGTATAAACTCCTTCTTTCAGATCATAGTAACGGCTCAGGTCGAACCCATCCTGACAATAAACGAACATCGCGTCGCTTCCGCTGTTATTTGTAATTCTGAAATTGACTACGACAGGCTGACCGGCTTCGTATTCGCTGCGGGTGATTAGTTCGAGCTTGAAATTATCAAGTGAATTCTCCGAACTTACCACCTTCATTGTGTAAAATAAGATCAGAAATATGAACTTATGTCTTTTTAATTCGCGCATTGCTGTTCCTGAGTTTGAAGTTTAAGTTTATTACCCCTACCCTTTTTTATCTTCTACTGTCATTTGGTTGTTATTATTTGTTTTCATTTTAAGCTCCTTTTTAAGTGTTTTTAATTTTACACAGGTAATATAATATTATATGAAAGAGATTCAAACGAATGTCCGACGAATGGCTGATTTATGGGTGCGAAAGGTTGTTTTATACCCATTTATCGAAATTAAACTGGTTTATTACGCTGAACTCTGAATCGGGATATGCTTTAGCCCATGCTGCCGGAATTTTTACTTTTGATTCTTTCCACTTGATCTCATAGGCATACAATTTACCGTCTCTTTCTTCGATTAAATCAATTTCCTGTTTGTCGTAAGTCCGCCAGAAATAGTTTTTCGCATAGATTCGGTTATAGCTTTGAAATTTAATTCTTTCCGAAATGACATAATTTTCCCACAGCTGGCCGATGTCGTTTCTTGTTTCGATGGGATTCAGATTCATTATTACGGCATTTCTGATCCCGTTATCATAAAAATACCATTTCGGGCTTTTCGTTACTTCTTTCCTCAGATTGCCGCTGTATCCCTCGAGCTTGAAAAGTATAAATACTTTGGTTAATAGATCAAGATATTTCTCAACTGTTATTTTATTCATTCCGAGCTGTGAGCCTATTTCAGAATAAGATACTTCCATTCCTGCTTGATGAGCTATCAACCGCAATAAATTATATATCTTGGCTGAATTTTTGACCATTTCAAATATCATAACATCTTTCAGAAGATATGAATTAATAATTTCATTCAGGTATTCTTTTTTATCGGCAATATCAGGTATTCCGGTCAACTCCGGATAATTTCCGAATATTAGCCTGTGTCTTAAATGGTCAGGATAGGAAACTTTATCTTCGAACTGCCTGTACTCATTTTCGGATAATGGATATATAGTGTAGCTGTATTTTCTGCCTGTTAACGGTTCGCCGGACATATTGTTTAAATCAAAAGCTGATGAGCCTGTGGCTATTATAATTAATCCTTCAATTCCGTCAATCATGAGTTTAAGTTTTATTCCAATGTCAGGTATCTTTTGCGCTTCATCAATGAGCAGTATTTTTTTTGATCCTAAAAGCTGTCTGTAATTTTCAAGCGTTCTGTTCTCTAAAATTAAATGTGTGTTGATATCTTCCCCGTTTAGCAGAATATACTCTTCGGTTAATGAATGTATTATCTGCTTGAGTAAAAAAGTTTTACCGACTCTTCTGGCTCCAAGCAAAACTACAACTTTCCCTTTTACCATTTTTCTTTTGATTAATTCGCAGGCATCTCTTTTTATTTCTGTCATAATTCACCCCCGTCATTATATTTCCGTCAAGTAAATGACCGTATTTATATAAATTCAGTCATTGCGATAACCAAATTTACATAACTAATATCAATTTGTCAATAAAAAAAAGGCCTCATTTCTCAGACCTTTTTCCTGAATTTGAAGGTGAAGTTTATTGCCGCTACGGCCTGAGGGTGTGAAATGATTATTCGAAGACTTGGTTTGAGTAAAAAAACCATTTGATTTATCCACTTATTTTTATTATATTACTATTATTATGATTTATAATAACTATTGGGGTGTATCATGCCGAAACTAGATAACGATTTTTTACAGACTTTAAAAGATTCCAGATATTGGGACCTTGCATCTGTATATGTTGAACTCTATGAAGAAAATTCAATAACTGCTGATGAATTATTGGTCGGGCTTGCAGAATCTGTTAAAAAACAGCTGAATACAGATATAACTAAAATGATACATAAAAGTCTGCACGATAAAGATCAGCACGATGACATAAACGCATAGTAACCTCCAAAAGTACCCGTGAAGATACAACGGTTTTCGAGACAGCCCCGTTCGGTCGCTCCGGCATCTCTCCGATAATTATAAAGTATCTGTATCAACGAACTTTCAAAATAATATGAAATTATAGAAGCAAAAGCAAGAAAAAACGAAGATAATATCGCTTCTTTCTCTTGAAGAAATAAAAAGTATATTTAACTTGAAAATCGAATAAATTTTTGTTACCATTCAATATGATAAACATGGAGTGACTAAAGTGAGGTGTTCGGAAAATAATGAAAGATTTGATTAAGGTATTTATAATAGACGATGATTTAAACATAATCAACTCATTTAAAAGAACAATAAAATCTAAATATGAAGACCAGATATTTTGGGCTTGCGACATTATTTCGGCTTTTCTAAGGATCAAAGAGTTTGAACCGGATCTATTAATAACCGATGTCAATTTCAGCAAAACCGAAGAGAGCTCAAATAACGAGAAATATCACGAAGAGCTGACAATCGGCGGTGTGTCTTTGGCAAGAGAGCTCAGAAAACTCTATCCGAATTTAAAAATAATCGCAAGCAGCGGGTTCCGGAACAACGATATGATATTTCAAAAGATAATCGAAAAGGACTGGTACGATTATTTTCATACAAAGGGAAGTGGTGATCTGTATGAAAAATACGACGAATTCAGGGAGCTTATCATTGCGTCTAAATCCGGACTTATCAGACATCTTTCAAAATTCTTTTCTCCATTGAATTTCGGCGGTGATGTCCATAAAAGCATATTCAGGATAATCCATACAAATTATGAGAGAAGCGAAATCCTGTCTGATTTGCCTGATATAATTGAACAATTTAATAAATTCAAACCTCTTCTAAAGCCCGAAAACGCATCATTTCTGGAAAGCAGGTTCGATATCTACAGAAAAAGAGATCTTACTTTTGAAGAAAGAAAAGAAATTAAATCAAGGTTCACTTTGAACTTAAATACGCTGAAAGGCCTTGAAGAATTACAAAGAAAAACGATTTTTGCCGAAGTAAATTTCATTACCGATATCTGGAACAAGATCATAAGCGAAACTTTAGCATATAGTCCTGATTTTGAATGCTCGATAAATGAAACTCCGAATACGCTTGAACTGACCGTTTGCCGGTCAAACGGATTTGACTTTGATAAATTTCTGTCTATCGGAAGAACGATATCATTTTATAAACAGATCATCAATTACGGCGACATAGTAATTTCAAGCGGAAATATGTCACTCAGTACCGTGAGTGAAAGGTTTACCGAGATTCCTGACATGGACGGTACCGAGATCAAGATAGTTCTGAAAAATATTTTACCTGTCTAATTATCAGATTAATTGCTGTTATTTAAATAATTCACGAGACCTTTTGCTTTGAATACTGCCAGCAGATCATCAGGCAGAGGAGCAAATTTCAGCTCTTTATCATTTATTTTTACGATGCCTTTATCTAAGAATACTTCAACTTTATCGCCGTGCTTATACATATTC
>JAKLPX010000049.1 GCA_022013635.1 Candidatus Delongbacteria bacterium | reverse complement strand
GATTGCCAAAGAATTTGTCATATAATCTATTACATCAATATCTTTTTCGATAATTTCTTCATTCAAAGATAAATAAGTCTGAAGTTTGGCAAATAACGGTCCTGTTTTATTCCTTTTTGAAAATTTAAAGCTATAACCTGAGCCGTTGTCGCTTAACACAAGATTAGATGCACTTTCGTACATACCATGTAAATTATTCGAGATATTTACAAAGTATTTTGCGTTTTTCGAGTAAATAAAGCCGAAATTTGAAGCTGAATTTTCAATTTTAACTTCTGAAACCAAAATATAAGGGCCGTAAATATCTCCGTTAATATTTACATAATAATTGTCGTATTGCTTTTGAAAAACAAAGCAATAATTTTGTCCGTTTTGACTGACACTCAGGTTGGATACTTTTTTATAGGGACCAAATCCGTAGTCTGAAGTAACCACATGAAAAAGTCCTAATTTTAAATATGAAAATATATATTTTTCTTTATCGCGGCTGAATGCATATTCCGTTATATTATTAAAGGCTCCCATCCCGTTAACAATTATATGATGATATGTCTCTTTTTCTTTTATTTTTGTCGAAGAAATCAGAACGATTTTTTTATTTATTAATAGAATCTCGTAAGAATCGTAACCGCCGAAAACAAAATTATTGATCTGCACGAAATTTACGCCTTCCTGTTTGTAGAAAAAATAGTATGTATCAAATTCTTTATAGTAATGAAGATCGGAACAACTTTCAAAAGGACCCAAAACTTTAGAATTAATATTGGCAAAGTAGTCGCCGGTTTCTTTTTTAAATAAAAATCCGAAGAATTTATTTTCGTAATTAATACTAAAATTACTTATCTCCTCATAACCACCGTAAACATCTCCGTCGCTTTTTATATAATGTCGTATCGCTTCCTTATACTGAATTGCAAAACTGGAGCCTTCCGGAGACAAATATACTTTGGCAACCGACTTGAAATAGCCGTATTTCTGATTATTAATTACTACGAATGATTTGCCGAGATATTCGTACCAAATATAATACGAAATGTTTTCGTTAAAATAGAAATCTCTGATTTTATTAAAAGCTCCGATAATTTTTCCGTTAATATTAATGAAATCCTGATTTTCTTCTTTGATCAGCCCCAGCATTTTTGAAAAATTAGAAAATTTAAAGACAAACACATTTCCGTTTTTCCTAAAAGCCACATCTTCAATACTGTCGAATCCTCCGAAAATCTTGTCCTGTATCTGCGCAAAATATTTACCTTCTATCTTATAAACAAAAACGAAATGATGTCCGTCCTGAGATAAATAAAGTTCTGCCGTCTCAAAATTCTTTTCGGAAGTGAATTCATTTATTCTAAATAGATTCAAACCCATACCAAACTAGTTCCTTATTAGTTCGTAACTCAATGTAAAATAAAATGTAGAACCTTTGTCTCTGCCGTCAGACTCAACCCAGATTTTTCCGTCGTGAATTTCAATTACTTTTTTGCAGAAAGTCAGTCCCATTCCCGCTCCTTCGATATGTTTTTCATCGAGTCTTTCGCCGGGCAGGAATATTTTTTCAAAATCGCTTTTTTCAATTCCCCGTCCGTTGTCTTTAATATAATATCCTTTTGCTTCGTCGTAACCGATTTGTATCGTTTTTCCGCCATACAGAATAGCATTGGCAATCAGGTGATGACAAAAAAGTTTTAAATTTTCTCTGTCGCCGTATATTTTTGGCATGGAATCTGAGTTTACAAAGCTTATTTCAGCATTGTATTTATCAGCTAATATCTTATTTTCCGAGATTACTTTTTGTATCAGCTCAATTGTGTTTATTAATTCAAACGGATTTTTCGCAGCTTTAGTTTTTGACATATCGAAGAAATTTTTAAATAGCAGACTCATTTTTTTTGAATTGTGTATAATTCTTTCCAAATAGTGTTTGGTTTCTTCGCTCAAATCTTTATTCGATGAGTTACAAAGAAGGCTGGAAAAACCTTCTATGCTTATTAACGGAATCTGAAGATCATGAGAAGTGACATATAAAATGTTTTTTAAATCTTTATTTGCCCTGCTAATCTCGTTTTCAATCCTTTTCTTTTCGGTTATATCCTGAATAATACCGATTATTTTTATCGGCATTTCGTTTTCAGATATTGTTTTAGCCTTAATTTTTAAATACATTGTTTTATCAGATTTATCAGATTCTACAGCTAAATATGTTATTTCCTTATCAATTGGAATATTCGTTTCGATCATTTCGTTAACGGTTCCGTAAAATTGTTCGAAATTTAAATTTTCTCTTATATACTCGAGAGTTAAATTTTCTATTTTATCTTTGATGTCCAAAATATGTAAAAATCCGGACGATCCTTTCAGAATTTTTGTGTCAAAATGATATGTCCAACTACCCACAGAAGCTATTTTTTCCGCCTGACTCAATAGTTCTTCGCTTTCTTTCAAGGCTTTATCCTTTTCAATCATTTCAGTTATATCAACCATCGAAGCCAACTCTTCTATTTTGCCTAAAAGAATCACGGTAACAATAACATGCCTGATCGTTCCGTCTTTTCTCTTTACTTTCATGATGTATTCGATCGGAGCAGATTCCGGATCGATTTTTCTCAGATTATCGTACCCGTAAACTCTTTTCAAATCATCTTCATGTACTATTTTTTCCCAGTGAAGCTTATCTATGATCTCATCTCTTTCATAACCGGTTAATTCAAGAAATTTTTTGTTACAATCGCTTATCAGCTCGTTATCTCCGACGACCAAAATTGCCGTGCCGTTATTAGCAAAAAGAGATCTGTATTTACTCTCGTTCTGAAGGATTTGCTCTGAATTTCTCGTTATGTCTTCCAAGTAAGAGAGTCTTTTGACCGCTAAAACTCTTTTACGCATTAGTATATGGATCAGAAATGCCAAAGCGAGAATGGAAAAAATTAATATGCCGCACATAATGTAACTGTGAATAATAGTTTTCCAGCTGAAGAAAATCACTATCGCTATAATTTCAATAGTAAAAATCAACAAATATACAAAGTAGTTCTTAAAAAGATTGCGTGGATTCAGCTTATCAGACATTTAAAACTATCTCCTATATATCGTCAATTATAGGCAATGAAATACAGAATGAAGATCCGCCTCCGAATTTGCTTTCAACGGAAATTTCTCCGTTATGAGCCTCGACGATTTTTTTTACGATCGGAAGACTGATCCCCTGTTTGTGTTCGTCTTCTTCGTTCACGCCGGAAAATTTGAAGATATTCTTAATTTCATCTTCCGTCATGCCAATACCGTAATCCTTTATGATAAATTTCAATTTGTTGTCAGCGTATTTCAAATGAAATACAATGCTTGATGTTGTTTCTGAATATTTGACAGCGTTTTCAAATACTCTTGAAATTGCGATCCAGACTTTGGTGATATCCATATAATTTTCAACGGGAAGAATATTGTCATGGAAAGATAAAACTTTTATCTGTTTATTACCGGCCATAGATTTTCCATGCTCAGATAATTCATTAAAAAAATTTAATATATTGACGCGGGAATATTTTAATTTTAAATTGCCTGTAGTTATATCGGCAACATTCATGATTTTTGTGTAAATATTTGCCAGATCCTCGGCATCATGATAAATTTTGCCGACAAGTTCTAATTTCTCTTTATCTTTTTCGGCGTCAAAAGATTCCATGAGTTGACTTGCATAGTCCGCTATAGACTGAGTTGAATTCCGGAATTCGTTCATAGCTATTTCGATGAATTGAGTTTTTATATCGTTCAGTTCTTCAAGTTCTGAGTTCTGCTCTTTTATTACTTCGTATAATTTACCCAGCTCTTCGTTAGCCTCAGAAACTTCCTGGGTTGAACTCCTCAATTCGTCGTGCATCATCTTCAGGTTAAGAACATTCTCGATTCTTAATACAAATTCGTCCGGAATAATCGGTTTGTTTATAAATTCAATGATGCCGCATTCCAAAGCCTCTTTCCTCATATCGTCGTCAACATAGCCGGTAAGCATTATTGTAGGAATATCCCTGGTAATGCCTTTTTCTTTCATTTCTTTGAGCATTTCGCCTCCGCTCATTCCCGGCATCTTGCCGTCTGTAACGATAAGATCGAAATCAATAATAGAGGCTTTCTGAAGAGCTTCCTTTCCGCTCGTAGCAAAAATCAGCTCCCAATCGCTTCGTCTCGCCTGAAATATCCTTCTGATACCATTCAAGATAGGTTGCTCATCATCTACAAACAGAATCCTGAAATTCTTTTTCATGGTTTAATCTCCATTTATTATTATTCTTTATATTCAATTGGTAATTTTATCACAAATTTCGTTCCGACGCCGATTTCGGATTCAACTATGATTTCTCCGTTATGTTTATTCGTAATTATATCGTAACTTAAGGCAAGACCCTGTCCTGTTCCTTTGCCGACATCTTTGGTCGTAAAGAAAGGATGGAATATCTTATCAATTATTTTTTGCGGTATTCCGCTGCCGGTATCCTGAATTGTCACATAGACAAAATTTTCATCCGATCTTGTTTTTATTCTGATGACTCCTTTTGCATCGCAGCCATTTTTTTCTACAATCGCATCGCATGAATTTGTAATCATGTTCAAAAACACCTGATTTATATCTCCTATGTGGCAAGTTACTTCCGGAAGTGTTTCCTCAAATTCGGTAACTACTTCTGCATGAAATTTCCATACATTTTTTGTTATTATTACCGTAGATGAAATCGCATCGTTTATATCGGCTTTCTGCATTGTCTGCAGACCCGGATGAGAGAAATCCTTCATTGCGAGAACAATTTTTCTTACTATTTTCAAACCATTTATATTTTCTTCAATAGCTTTGGGGATTTCATCTGTTAAATATTCCAAATTATCTTTTGTAAGAATATCTTTCATCGCGGCGAAATTGTTATCATTATCGGTCTTTTTATCGTTTGAATATATGCCTGCCAAAGCTTTAACCTGCGAGATTGAATCGAGGATGACTTGGAATGAATCTTTAATAAAAAGGGTATTGTCGTACAGATACTGCAGAGGGGTGTTTATTTCGTGCGCAATTCCTGCCGCCAATGTTCCGATTCCCTCCATTTTTTGAGCGTGCCTGAGTTGATTTTCGATCTTTATCATATCCGATACATCTCTCTGCAGGGCGACAAAATTAATTATCTCTCCGTTATTATCGAAAACAGGGGAGACGGAAGCTTCTTCTTCAAAGAATGTACCGTCTTTCTTTTTATTTATAAAATGTCCTTTCCACGATTTTCCGGATAAAATGGTTCTCCATAAATTTTCGTAAAATTTTTTATCGTGCTGATTGCTCTTTAAAACAGATGGATTTTTTCCCAAAACTTCTTCGGATTTATATCCTGTTGCTGTTTCGAATGCAGGATTAACGAACTCAATTATACCATTTGTGTCCGTAATGATTATTGATTCGGAAGAATGTTTAATTGCAGTGCTTAATTTATTCTGTT
>JAKLPX010000005.1 GCA_022013635.1 Candidatus Delongbacteria bacterium | reverse complement strand
TTCTTTTAAGCAACTCCAAGGTGCTCAATTTTGTTGGACCGAAAAACAAGCCGCAGGAATTATCTAAGAGAGAAGTCGAGAGAATGCTTGAAAAGGCAAAAGCATCGCTTGGAAAAGAAAAAGTGGAAAATATTTATAAGATCGGCGATTTTGTAAAAATTGTTGACGGCCCTTTTACCGATTTCAGCGGGACTATAAGCGAAATCAACGAAGAAAAACAAAGACTAAAAGTAATGGTGACTATTTTCGGCAGAAGCACTCCTGTGGATTTGGACTTCCTGCAAGTAAGATATGAATAAAGAATTAAAATAGAAGGCACTCGGTATGGCAAAAAAAATAACAGGTTTTATAAAACTTCAATTACCCGCCGGCGTTGCGACACCGGCTCCTCCGGTAGGACCGGCCCTTGGTCAAAAAGGTGTTAATATTATGGAGTTCTGCAAGACATTTAACGCCAGAACTCAAGATAGAAAAGGAGACATCATTCCTGTAGTGATTACAGTATATCATGATAAGTCTTTCACTTTTATTATGAAGACACCACCGGCGTCTATGCTTATAAGGAAGGCATTAAAACTGGAAAAAGGTTCTCCTGAACCAAATGTGAAAAAAGTCGGAACGATCACTCAGGAACAATTGGAAGAGATCGCTAAGAAGAAAATGGAAGATTTAAACGCTAACGATGTCGAGGCCGCAAAAAATATCATAGCGGGAACATGCAGAAGTATGGGCGTTATTGTAAAAAAATAGCTTAAAATGAAGAGCGCGATATTGCCGGAGCGCGAATCGTTTAAAGATTAAAGGTATTATGAGGAAAAAATGAAAAAAACAAAAAGAATAACCAAAATGCTCGATGCGGTACCTGAAAGAAATGGTCTTCAGTATAAAGACGCTGTCAAGTATTGCAAAGCAAACGCTACGGCCAAGTTTGACGAGACGGTTGAGATTGCTGTCAATTTAGGAGTAGATCCGAGACATGCGGATCAAATAGTGAGAGGTGTTGTTTCGCTGCCTAACGGGACAGGAAAAAAAGTCAGAGTTTTAGTTTTTGCTATGGAAGATAAAGCAAAAGAAGCTTTGGAAGCCGGAGCGGATTATGCCGGTTTTGAGATTTATATGACTAAGATCATGGAAGGATGGACCGACATAGATGTTGTAATTGCAACTCCGGATATGATGGCTAAGATCAGTCGTTTAGGAAAGATTTTAGGTCCGAGAGGTTTGATGCCTAATCCTAAAAGCGGAACTGTCACTAATGATGTTGCGCTGGCAGTAAAGGAAGTAAAAGCAGGTAAAATAGATTTTCGGACTGAGAAAAAGGGTATTGTACATGTCGGTATCGGAAAAGTATCTTTTACAGAAACTCAAATCGAAGAGAATTTAATCGAATTTATAAAAAAAATAGTGTCTTTAAAGCCAAACGCTTCAAAAGGAACTTATTTGAAAAGAATTACAATAACTTCTACTATGGGTCTTGCCTATGATATTGATAAAAATTCGCTGTTAGCCCAAATAGGTTAGTTGCGATATTTTGTAATTCACATTATCGGAAAAAAAAAATGACAGAAGTAAAAATTGAAAAAAAACAAGCTATCGAGAAGCAAAGCGTAATTGACGAAATAAGGAAAAAATTACAATCAGCTTCCGCATTTTATGTTACCAGATATGACGGAATTGATGTAGAGAAGATTTCAAAATTGAGAAAAGACCTCAGAGCATCAAAATCAGAAATGAAAGTATTTAAAAATACTCTGGTAAAAAAAGCCTTGGAAGGAACAAAATACAGCGAGAATTTTTCAAAAATTCTTAAAGGTCCAAATTCGTTAACATTTGCTTACGAAGATCCGGTATCTCCGGCGAAAATACTTTTTGAATTCACCAAGAAAAACCAAAAACTGGAGATTAAAGGTTGCTTATTCGAAAACGAATACTATGGCGCAGAAAAGATGTCTGTAATTAAAGACCTTCCATCAAAAGATACTTTATTGTCTATGTTGGCAAGCGTTCTGAACGAACCGATGGCAATACTTGCCCGCACGCTTGACGCTTTTAGAGTTTCGAGAGAAAACAGTTAAACTATTTAAAATTAAATTGTATCGGAGGATTTCGTGCAAGAAATACTAAGCAAATTGGAAAAAATGACGGCAATGGAGTTGTCAGAGCTTGTAAAAGCTATTGAGGAAAAATTTGGAGTTACGGCAGCTGCGCCTACAATGATGGCTGGTCCGGGAGCTGCTGTAGAAGAAGTAAAAGAAGAAGAAAAAACTGAATTTAGTGTAATGCTGCTTTCTTCCGGCGATAAAAAAATTCAGGTCATTAAAGTTGTCAGAGAGCTGACCGGTTTGGGATTGAAAGAAGCTAAAGCTCTGGTTGATGAATGTCCAAGCATAATAAAAGAAGATGTTCCGAAAGACGAAGCTCTTAAAATGAAAGCTCAAATTGAAGAATCAGGCGGACAGGCAGATCTTAAATAATGATTTCATGGATAAACCTTATTATGGAAAAGTTATTCTCAAAGAAAAGAATAGCTTTTTCTATCTTATTTGAGACTGACCCAATTTGAGTTTCGGTTCGCATGATTATAAATATAAAATCGAGCGTAAAATGTTCATTAAATCAAAGCAAAACATAACAAAGTCAGATTGTATGTTGAGCTTTTTTTTATTTATACTCGAAAAGTCCTTTAATTTAAATAAAAAAATAGCAGGAGGACTAATTTGAAGAAAAATGAGAGTAAAAGAATAACTTTTTCAAAAATCAATGATGTTCTGGATATGCCTAATCTTTTGGATCTTCAACTGTCTTCTTTTGATAAATTCATTCAGAAGAGCGCTAAAGGCTTAAAAAAAAGAAATACAGGTCTTCATCAAGCATTCAAAAACACATTTCCGATAACCGATACGCGCGAAAAATACTTGCTTGAATATATAGATTATTCAGTAGGGCAACCAAAATATTCCGTACTGGAATGTCAGGAGATAGGAGCTACTTTTAACGCTCCTTTCAAAGTAAGACTAAGATTATCGAAAAGGGCTGAAAATTCTGATGAATATCAGCAGACGATTGAGTCTGAAACTTATTTCGGAACAATTCCGATGATGAGTCCGAAAGGAACTTTTATAGTTAACGGAGCCGAAAGAGTTATTGTTACGCAACTGCACAGATCTCCCGGTGCGTTTTTTTCGTCAAGAGTTCACCCGAACTCAACTACTCTTTTTTCCGCAAAAATTATACCTTTCAGAGGATCATGGCTTGAATTTGAGACTACAATAAATGATTCAATCCAAGTATATATTGATCGGAAGAA
>JAKLPX010000048.1 GCA_022013635.1 Candidatus Delongbacteria bacterium | reverse complement strand
ATTGAGGAATGAATGTATTTATTGAAGTATCTATTTTTAATGCTATTATTCTGCCTATTATTACTTTTAGGTCAAGTTGAAGAAGAAAATAATTCATGTAGAAAAATATGGTTTACATATAATTTAGGAATTAGTGGAACAGAAATAGAAAAAGATGACTGGACTAGTGGATTATATTACTGTTTGGGATTAAATGTATCATCACGAAACAACAATATTAAAATTAAATATACCCATAATATGCTAGGTGGTCTTTATACTGAGTTTTCACAGAGAGTATACGATTTCGGTATTCTTTACGGATTGAAACCTAATTTCAAGAATGGCAATGTTATAATTAGTGGAGGGATAAGTCTTGTGAGTGGGTATTACTATAAGCACAACTATGTCGACAGTATCGGCTATATTTATGAAAAAAAAAGTTTTAATTCTGTTGGAATCCCTTTAGAACTTCAATTCGATTGGAATACTTTTAAAAAGGTTGGTATAGGAATAAGTATTTTTGGAAATTTAAATTTTGAAAAATTATTCTATGGTGCAGGATTAAATGTAAATATAGGTTCATTAAAGTAATGTATTGATTATATTTTTTAGATGGCTTAATTTGCTCACCAGATTCTTAAGTTGCAATGGATCATAACGGTCATGGCTAAAAGCACCCCACCAGTCGTAAAAACCAGACAGTGTCATGTAGCCAATGTTAGGGGCTGTGCAGTTAATCAAAGACGCTTCGAGAATAAATTCTTCAATACACTCCTCCTTACGCAGACAGATTTCTGTATTATTTCGATAAGTAGCTTCTTAATCATTTCTAAAGACTTGATCATAATTCATATCATCCTCATCAAAATCATCGTCGTGTCGATTTGGAAACATTGAATCTAAAGTATCTTCAACTGTATCATCATAAAGTTCTTCTCCAAAATTGAATTGACTATTTATATTATCAAACTTTTTTTCAAGCATTTTTAAACCATCATACTCATTTGCTGTTTTTTTGAAGAATAACTCCTCAGTATTACTAAAAAGATTACTAGTTTCCTTTTGCAGAGCTGTTAGTTTGTCACAATCCTCAGTTAAGATTCCTTTATCTAATATTTCCTGCATTTTAGCTAAATTAGTAGCTATTTGTTTAAAAGTTGTTTCATACATTTTTGCTCCAGAAATTTGTTTTTTTACAAGTCGTAAGATATTCCAGTTTGAAAATTGAAATTTATAGTCCAGTTGCTATAACACCCATACTGACATTGTTACCCGCATACTTTGATATTACTGTAAAGATAATGTTAGTATCGCTGTCAACGGCAGACCAGAATACTTCCATCGCACTTCCAATTTCGTGAATTTTTATCTTGCCATCTATATCTAATCCCGTCGTAATACAGACTAAAAGCTTCTTTGCTTTTCCAATTCTATTTTGTAAACTATCAACACATATAACTTCACTGGCAACTTTAGGCAGACAACCCTGATAATATTCAACTTCGGTAAAGCCAAAATATCCTAAAACGTCGCCCTGCATTACCCACATAAAGTCCATAAAATCCTGACAAATGAAGCTCTTTTCTGTACAAGAATCGTAAAGACAAACTACAACTTTATCCGCTTCTTCTTTGGAAGAAACACAAATAACAGCGTCAGCAAATTTTATATCAAATGGATCATCTTTATGTGAAGATTCTGCTACGCATACAATAAAGCATTCGCATCTCAATGATGCTAAATGTGCAATTTTTTCAGCAAGTAGGTATCCATTATTATCCCAGTCGAATCGGATGATCAACAAATTTATATCGTCAAGAGCATAATTAGCCACATCGTTTTCTGAATTGACGATTACTACTGACGGAACTTTTGATTCTTTTGTATTTAACATACTATTCATCAAACTCAATATTTTCTATGTCGGCATCGTATCCATATAGAATATTTTTGTCTTTTGAACCTCCACAAAATTATCCTTAATTATCTTCTATCTCATTCTGTATATTGATCATCTTCTGCTCCATGAAGCTGGTTCATCTAACCATTTAAAAGAATCTTTGTAGAATAATGTTAACATAATATTTTGCAGTTATATGATCTTTAATCCAACTTTTTCAAAAAATTCATGGCATTTATCCCATTTGAAATAGCTCGAAGGATGTTTAATAAATATCACTTTCTTTAAGTATGAATTTTCCAGAACAAATGCTTTTCATTTTGTTCTGGAACCAAGTGATTCATCTGATGGAATTACATCAGCTTTTATTTTGTGTTTTAAAAGTAACTGCCTAAAAGTCTGAATTTTCATAAGATCAGTTCCGAAAACTATTACATTCTCCGTATTAAGTATCTTATTAACATCCCAAAAAACATCCCAGCCTGTACGATAGTCTTCTCTTGTAGGTCTTTCATTTTTATCTTTCATCACTTTTTGGACAAGATTAAAATGCGCTACAGAATGCCAAAGATTATTTGCCAAATTTCTTTCTATTTGTGACGCTCCGAAATATGCGCGTTCAAAGTTTCGAAAGTAAGGTTCTTTAGGGTTTCCATTTAAAGCAGGACCTGCGGTTCTGTTTCGAGTAAATACTTTACTAGCAAGCCAAGCTGCTGAAGTTACAGGATCAACATCATCCCACTTATCATAATGAGATTCTCCGAGAATTATCGTGTTTTTGAAATCTTTACCTACCCAAGGATACCATGTAAGATTAATAATTTCAT
>JAKLPX010000047.1 GCA_022013635.1 Candidatus Delongbacteria bacterium | reverse complement strand
GCTCAGGATATGATCTTATAAATTCAAATACTGTTCATAATGTTGAAGTAAATTTCAGATATTTGTTTTAGAATTTAAAAATCTTAGATACAAATGCGTATTTTTTTAAATAGAACTTGTAAAGCTTGAAAATCTTTACTATATTGTTTTAATCTTTTTAAGGGATGGCGGTAGTATAGTGAAAAATTGCATCTCAATACTCGGCTCAACCGGCTCAATAGGCGTGAATGCGCTGAAAGTTACCGAAAATCTCAAAGGACAATTCAGGGTTAAATACATCTCAGGATACAATAACTACAAACTTCTAGTCGAACAGACAGCTAAATATAAACCCGAATTCGTTGTTGCGTCGGAAGATAATTATTCAAAGATAAAAATTTTATTAAAAAAAGAACATGTCAAAATAATTGCCGGCGATGATGGATTGATGCAGGCGTGTCAGGATTTTGAAGTCAGTACGGTTGTGAACGCGATAGTAGGTTCTTTCGGACTTAAACCTACGATCTATGCCATCGAAAAAGGAAAAAAAGTATGTCTTGCCAACAAAGAATCTTTGGTAATGGCTGGTTCGTATATAAAGAAATTATCAAAAAAAACCGGTTCGGAAATCGTTCCGATAGATTCGGAACATTCTGCAATGCTTCAGGCTATGAATGGAGAAGAAAGATCATCGCTTGAAAAAATTATTCTGACAGCTTCGGGCGGTCCTTTCAGGACAAGAAAAGGCTCTCTGAAAAATGTAACTATTGAAGAAGCTCTTGCGCACCCGAACTGGCTAATGGGTAAAAAAATTACGATAGATTCCGCTACGATGATGAATAAGGGATTCGAGTTGATCGAAGCCGTACACCTTTTCGATATTTCAGCCGAAAATATTGAGGTCGTTATTCATCCAGAGTCAATAATCCATTCCTTGATGCAGTTCATTGACGGATCTGTGATTGCTCAAATGGGTTTGCCTGATATGATACTTCCAATTCAATACGCATTGACTTATCCGAAAAGGCATAAACTGAAGCTTCCTAGAATCGAATTAAGCAAACTGGCGAAATTTAGTTTTTTTGAACCCGACAGGAAAAAATTTCCGGCCTTAGATCTTGCCGAAAGAGCCGCGAAAGAGAACGGAACCATGCCTGTTGTATTAAATACTGTGAATGAAATTATGGTATATAAATTCCTTGACGGAAAGATAAATTTTACCGATATTGTAAAGAATGTTGAGAAAGAGATGGACGCTCATTCAAATAATTCAAAACCCACGATAGACAATATTTCGGAACTCAGCGACGAATTGTGGAAAAAACTAAATTAATAAGGAGGAAAAAATGAAAAAACTATTATTAGTCCTTGCCTTTTTGGGAGCATTTGCTCTGATTCAGGCTCAAACCGGAGAAGAGGACTATTATGCAGCGGAAAATGATCAGCACTCATCTGATGGAACAGCTACAGAAATAATATCGGTAGATCCGATTATAGTCGCTGAAATTACAGGTAGCGTTGACCCTGCTGTCAATGATGCTTCAAGTTCAACACCCGATATGGATATGACCGCATCAATGGACGCTTCTTATACCGAATACCAGACCAAAATAAATATTCCGCTATGGTACAGATGGAGAGATTTTAGCTTCAATGCTTCTGTTCCTTACTATATCGTCAAGAAACAGCCTTTATTTGCCGAGGTTCTTGAAACGAGCGGACTGGGAGACATATCGATAGGTGCCGCATACGGTAAATATTTAGAGCAGTATAGCACATATTTAAGCGTGAATGCTACTGTAAAGTTACCTACTGGTGATGAAGAGAATACAGAAAAGGACGAATGGGGAAACCCATTTCCAATACCGCTAGGATCAGGATCAACAGATATATCAGGTTCAATTTCAGGATTTTACTTCATGGACGCTTTTACTTTCAAATCTAACATTCTGTACAAGATGAACGGTACTTACGAAACAGAATTAGGAGATGGCTCTAAAGTTGAAACAGACATCGGAGATCTATTCCTTTTCACAGCCGGTGCTGATTACAGATGGGAGTACAGACTTACATTTGGACTTGAATTCGTTTACGGTAACCACATGGCAAGTGAAATAGAAGGAACCGACCAGAAGAACGGGTTACAGTATATGGACATAGATCCTTCATTAAAATACTCGATCAGCCTGTTTGAATTCGTTCTTGGAGCAAAGATACCGGTATATACCGAACTTGAAACTTATGATACTTGGACTCCTGAATCCGATCAAAAAGGCAGAAGCGTTGTAATTAATTTCAGAACGAATTACAGGATATTCTAAATTCTGAGGCTTAAACGGGACAATTTATATTAAAATGGATTACTAATGGCGGAAGTTGAACAAAATAAGAATATTCTGAAAAAAATCGCATTCTTCTGGCGGCCGTCTTATGCCGTATATATAAGCATTATAGTAGCGCTTGTTGCTACTCTGATGATGATAGGAAACCATCTGCAGTATTTCAGAATAATGAAAGCCGTAGAAAATACTCAGGCTTCCGCATTAGAATCCAGTTACGGATACAGCGTTTTAATTCTCATCGGGTTCGTAGATCTTTTGATTCTTTTGGGCGGGGTGCTGATTTACACCATTCAGCACAGAAGAAAATATTCATCCGAGCTGAGCGACTTAATGGAAGAATTAAAAACTGCCGCGGGCAAATACAATACGATTCATGAAAGATACGAACTTATCACAGAAAATATTACAGATGTTATTTTAACCATGGACATGCAGGGAAAAATCACTTATATAACTCCTTCGGTTGAAGCCTATCTCGGTACAAAATATACTGAAATGATCGGGAACAAAATAGAAGTTTATCTTACAAAAAGATCCGTAAAAGCTCTCAGCAAGGATATAATATACAGACGCCAGAAACCCGATGAATTCAAGGAAGTTTCCACAAATGAAATTGAACTGATGGGAAAGGAAAATCAAATTTTTTGGGTTGAGTTAAAAACAATAGGTTATTCCGAAAAAGGACAGCAGAAAGGTTATCTCGGAGTATTCAGGGATATAACTCAAAGACGAAAAACTGAAAATCATCTGAAATTCCAGAGCGATGTTCTATACAATATCTCGGATGAAATAACTATCGTTGATCTTGATGGAAAGATTTTATATGTAAATAAAGCCGTGCTTAAAGATCTCAATATAAACAAAGAAGATATTTTGGGAAAAGTAAAAACGGTTTTATTGCCCGATCCGGAATACAATGTGAGTAAAACCGATGTCGTAAATGCTGTAAAGGAAAAAGGACATTGGGAAGGAATAGTCGGAAATTACAGGCTGGACGGAAGCAGAAGAATAGTCTCATCCCGTGCAAAATTAATTTATGATGAAAATAATCTTCCAATCGGAATGTTTTCCATCTCCTCCAATATTACAAGCAAAATTGAGATGG